>CAUVLK010000013.1:0-16613 GCA_963552635.1 uncultured Lautropia sp.
TCGGGCATCAGTCGGATCGGGTAGCGGTGCGGCGTCCTGGCAGCCGGGCGTGGGGGCGCTCACGCAGCTGCGCAGGGCGGGAAGCGGGCAGGCGGCAGCCCGTGCCGCGGGCGATGCCTTCTCGCGCAGCCATGACACCCTGGCGGACGATGACGGCTGGGGCGAGCTGGCGGATCACAACCGGCAGCGACGCTATCCGGTGGACATTAGCAGGCCCTATCTGGTGGACCTGGGCATCGTGGGCAGGACCGGCGCACTGGTGCCGGCCATGGCCCGCAAGTGGCGGCAGATCAACAAGTTCGTCGAGATCGTGGCCCAGGCCTGGCAGCACAACACGCTGGCCAGCCGGGTGGGACGGGCAGGGCAGCCGCCGCTGCGCATCCGTGACTATGGAGCGGGCAAGGGGTATCTCACCTTTGCCCTGTACGACCATCTGACGCATGCGCTGGGCCTGCAGGTGGAGATGGTGGGCATCGAGCGCCGCGCCGACCTGGTGGCGCTCTGCAACCGATTGGCCCAGCGTCATGGCCTGTCGGGGCTGCGCTTCGAGAAGGGCGACATCCTGCAGGCCTGTGAAGTGGCTGAGATCACACCCGGTGCGGGCGGTGCTGCCGTAGCTGGCGTCATCGATGGGCGTGCCGTGGCGGGTGTTGCAGGTGTTGCAGGTGTCGGGGCAGATGCCGAACGGAGCAGGGATTCGGGCGCCACGGCGTCCGACGGGACTGCGGTCGACATCGTCATTGCACTGCATGCCTGCGATACGGCCACGGACGATGCGCTCTTTCAGGGCATTCGTCAGCGGGCTGCCATGCTGGTGTGCTCGCCCTGCTGCCACCGCGAGCTGAGGCCGCAACTGAAGGCGCTCGCCCCGCTGGACGCGCTGCTGCGTCATGGCATCCATCTGGGCCAGGAAGCCGAGATGCTGACCGACGGGCTTCGGGCGCTGCTGCTGGAGACCCAGGGCTATGAGGCGCAGGTGTTCGAGTTCATCAGCCCCGAACACACCGGCAAGAACAAGATGATCCTGGGCAACCGCACCGGCCGGGCGCGGGATGCCAATGCGGTACGAGCCGAGATCGAGGCGCTGAAACGCTTCTATGGCATCCGCACGCAGCGGCTGGATGGGCTGCTGGGCGGCGGGATGGATGGGGCCCGGAATCCCGACGAAAACTGACGCCGCCTACAGTTCGATCACGTTCAGCCCATCGCCCAGCACCTGGCGGGCCAGCGGCACCAGGTGGTCGTGGTGCGTGAGCAGGATCACCTGCATGCGGCGCGAGACGTCGCCCAGCACCTGCAGGCCGGCTTCTGTGCGGCGGTCGTCGAAGTTGATGAAGAGATCGTCGGCAATCAGTGGCATGCGGCTGCCCTGGCTGGCCTGCTGGTCCAGGGCGGCCAGCCGCAGCGCCAGGTAGAGCTGGTCGCGCGTGCCTTCGCTGAGGCCCGACACCTCCACGGGCCTGCCGCCATCGGCCCGGATGCTCATCAGCCGGGGACTGTCATGGCTGTCGGCATCCACCAGCAGGCGGCTGAACGAGCCCAGCGTGAGCGCCTGGAAGATCTCCGACGCGCGGACCAGCATGGGGCCCTGGCGGGTCTGGCGAAAGCGCTCCATCGACCATTGCAGCAGCCGTGCGGCGGTTTTCAGGCGCAGATAGCGCTCGGCAGCCTCGGCCATGCCGGCCGCAGCCTCCTGCTGTCGGGCGGCGGCCCGGGCGGCGGCATCGCTGCCGTTCAGGGCATCGAACGCGGCCTTGAGCTGGCCGTGCCGGGCGCCCAGGCGGCTGATGTCCTCCACGATCTGTCCGGCTTCCGTGCCCAGGCGGTTCAGCTCGATCTGCAGCTGGTCCGGTTCGATGCTGGCCGCCTCGGTGCGCAGGCTCTCGATGGGCTGACCGTCACCGGCTTCGCGCAGGGCCGTTTCGATGCGCTGGATCTCGTGCTCGATCTGGCGCCGTTCTTCCGAGCGGGCGATGGCGGGCCCCAGCAGGGACATGTCATCGATGCCGGCGGCAACCCGCAGCGGCTGCAGCAGGGCATCGACCTGGATCTGCTGCTGCCGGGCGGCTTCCAGGGCCTGACGGTCGCGGGCCTGCTGTTGCTGCAACCGGTGGTGCTCGGCCTCGGCCTGGCGGGCAGTCTTCAGCCGGCCGGCCAGTGTCAGCGTCATGTCCTGGGCAGACATGTCTGCTGACGCATCGGGCATCAGCTGATCGGCCAAGGTGCGGGCATGGCGCATCCAGCTGTCCAGGGCGTTCTGCAGGGGCTCGATGTCATCGGCACGCAGGCTGTCCATCTGCGCCAGCAGCGTCTGGATGTCCTGCATCCGGGCCAGGCGGGTTTCCAGCTGTTCGACGGGCAAGGTGTCTTCATGGCCAGCTTCAGCCAACGCCACCTGCCAGGCCTGCTGCCACTCCTGCCATTGGCTTTCCGCCTGGGTCAGTGCCGTCTGCAGCGGGACCAGTCGCCGCTGCGCGTCCTGGATCTGCGTTTCCAGCGTGCTGCGCTGGCCGGCAATCCGTTGCGCTGTCTCCAGCCGTTCGCGGGCCTGGCGCAGGCTATCGTCCAGGCGCGCCGTGGCAGGCAGCGCCAGCCGGTCCGTCAGGGCCTGGCGCAGGGCTTTCACGCGCTGATGGAGGGCCTGAAGCTGGTTTTCGGCATTCTGGCGCCTGGCCAGCAACTCCAGGGCGTCCTGATGGCGTTTCAGCCAGGTCGGCGCGGCATCCAGGGGCAGGTCGGGCAGACCACAGGCCGCCGCCTGGGTCTGCCAGTCGGCCAGCCGCCGTGCCATTCGTGTCTCGATGGCCTGAATGTCGGATTCGATGCCGGTGCGTTCCAGTTTCAGCTTTTCCAGCTGATTGGCATAGGACTGCCGGTCCGCTTCGTGCTGCGCCCGCTCCAGGCGGGCATCGGCCAGGGTGTCGGCTTCATGAATCCGTGCCTCGAATGCACCGGCCCGGGCGGGCAGGGTGGCCGGATCGGCCTTGATGGCCTGCCAGTCGTCATCGCGCTGTCGGCGGGCCTGAGCCACGTCCTCGCGCGAGACGGGCTGATGATGACGCACCAGCTGCAGCAGCGCCTGTTCTTGCTGCTGGATATCCTGGATCTTCTTCTGGAGCGCTTCCTGCCGCGCCTGCAGTGCACGGGCGTCATCATGCTGCTGCACCCGCAGGGCATCGACCTGGCTGGTCTCGGGCACCAGCATCGCCGGCAGCCGATCGATGGACTTGCGCCACGGACCCATGCCGGCCAGGGTGGCTTCCAGCGTGGCGTCCAGCCGTTGCCGTTCACTGGCCAGGGCATCCGACTGGGTATCGGGGTCCCCCAGTCGTCGGGCCTGTTCCAGCAGGTCGGAGAGCGCCGGATCAATGCCGTCTGATGCCAGTGACTGCAGCTGCGCCTGCCACTGGCTGAGGTTCTGCGCCTGAGCATCCCGCTCGTGCCGGGCCTTCTCCACGGCGTGCTGCAGCGCTTGGTGCTGACGAATCAGCTGGGCCATCCGTTCGCACCAGGCAGGGGGCGGCAGCCGGCGGGCTACCGCCGCTTCGTCCTCTGCCGGCCAGTCCAGCTCGGCGGCCAGCGCCTTGAGCCTGGCCCGGAGCGTCTGCAGCTTCTCCTGATGACGTTGCAGCCGGGCGGGATGGTCGTGGCACTGCACGCGCGCTTCGTCCAGGCGGGTGATCTCGTCGGCACGGACTAGAACCGGGGTGTCGAGGGTGATGGCGGCCAGTGCCTGGTCGAGCTCGTTCAATGCGGTTTGCAGGCGCATCATCTCGGCCTGCACCAGCGCACCCTGTCGGCTGGCCTGCTCGAAGATCTGTCGGGCATTGTCCGGCAGCAGGGGCGGCATGCCCGACGCCTGCAGTGCCTCCTGTCGCTGACGGACTGCTTCCGCGTCACGCAGCAGGGGCTGCACACGTCGGATCCGTTCCAGTCGATGAATGTGCTGCTGGATCTCGGCATGCTTGCTGCGGGCTTCCTCCAGCTGGTGCTGGACGTCCATCAGCGCATCATGGCTTTCCTTCCAGTCCCGCGTGCGCAGCTGGGCCTGGCCCAGTGTGCGCCGGGCGTCCTCGTAGGCGTCCTGCTGCTGATAGAAGACGCGGTTTCCGGACTTGCGGGGGGCCCAGAGCGTGTCGGCTTCCTGCTGCAGGGCCTTGAGCGCATCGCCCAGATGCTCGATGCCCGCAGCGGCCTGAAACAGCATGCGGCCGATGTCATCGGAAGCCTGCAGAATGCTCTCGCTGCCTTCCACCAGCGTGGCATGGTCCAGCGCGTACATGCGCCTGAACTCATCGGCCTGCAGGCTGCCCAGCCATTCGTGCAGGGTGCTGTCGGGAAGCGGTTCATCGGCGGGTGTGCGCAGCGTGTTCTTCTGGCCCTTGCGGCGCTCGAAGTTCAGGGATTGGAACTGCCCGTTGGAGGAGGCCCCTGTTTCCGTGCCTCCGATGGCGGTGTCCAGGCCGGATGAGGGTTCTTCGCGGGAGGCCGTGTTGTCCTCGACGATGCCGCCCAGGCGCAGGTCCTGCATCGGGTGCAGGAAGTCCATGCCGGTGCTGCGCATCGGAAAGCCGAACAGCCAGTCGGACAGCGCGCGGCGCATCGTTGACTTGCCCGCTTCGTTGACACCCACGACCAGATGGATGTCCTGAGGGGCATGGGGCAGTTCCAGGACTCGATCAGTGAATTTGCCGTAGCGGAGCAGCCGCAGCTCACGGATGCGCATGGGATTCTCCGGCAGGTCAGCGGGGGGATGCGGACTGCACCCGTTCGATGCGATCCACCAGCAGTGGCAGGGCCTGCTGTACGCGTGCAGCGAGCTGTGACAGGGGATCCTGACGCAGTTCCTTCAGCTCGGGCGACAGGCGACGTACATCGTCCGGCAGCTTTTCCAGGATGGCCTGCCAGTCACTGATGAGGTCGTTGATGAATTCCGGGTCATCCTGTGCAGAAAGCACCAGGGACTCCAGGTCTGCCAGTGCATCCGGTAGACCCTGAGATGTCGACGCCATGACCTTCGGCGGGCGCGTGGCCACCTTCACCTTCTCGATCCAGATGCGCTCGGCGTCCTGGGCTACGGCCTGGGCTATGATTTCCTGCCGAAGCTGTTCGTCCTGCGCCAGCAGGGTTTCATGGGCAGGCGTGGTTCCGGTGAAGACGACACGCACGACCAGTGGCAGATGGGAAGGCGTCTCCGCCAAGAGGTTTTCCAGGGCACGGCCGGCTGCCTGGAGGGCGGACGCCATGTCGTCGTCCTGACCGAGTTCGACATCCAGCTGCTGCCAGCGCAGCACGTCGACTTCCAGCAGCTGGATGTCGGTAATTTCATCGGCTTGCGCCGTGACCAGCAGGGCACCGCGTGCACCTTGCTCGCGGATGTTCCGCCCCTGAAGGTTGCCGGGAAAGGCGATGACGGTCTGACCCGGTTGCCGATGTTCGGGAAGGATGCTGCGCTCATGCACATGGCCCAGCGCCCAGTACTGGTGACCCTTGGCTTCCAGTTCGGAAACGGTGCAGGGTGCATAGGTGGCGTGCTCGGCATTGCCCTCCAGGGCCGTGTGCAGCACGCCGATGTTCAGCCATCCGGGTACGGGTTCCGGATAGTTTGGAACCATATTTTCTGTGGTGGCCTTCTGCCTGAAGCTTCGGCCATGAATCGCTACCTTCAGTGATTCGATGACGAATGTTTCGGCCTTGCGCGAGGAAAAGACATGCACGTTGTCGGGCAGCGTGAGGCTGCGTGTCATGTCGCTTTCGGCGTCGTGGTTGCCGTACAGCAGGTAGACGGGAATGCCGGCCTGTCGCAATCTTCCCATCTGCCGGATGAAGAAGAGTCCGGTGTTGAAGTCCTTCCAGTCGCCGTCGTAGATGTCGCCGGCAATGACCATGAAGTCGATGGCTTCATCCAGGGCGATGTCCACCAGCTTCACGAAGGCATCGCGCGTGGCGGTGCGCAACTGCTCGGCCGGTGCGTCGGAATACGCGGACAGCCCGCGAAGCGGGCTGTCCAGGTGCAGGTCGGCGGCGTGGATGAACTTCACTCAGTCCTTCTTCAGCTGCGGCAGTTCATGGCCGGCCCCCGCGCTCAGCAGACCGACGCGGCTGTAGTTGGCCAGCTTGTCGCGCGTGTCGGTGATGTCGAGGTTGCGCATGGTGAGCTGGCCGATGCGGTCAGCTGGCGAGAAGACCGATTCGCCTTTTTCCATGGTCAGCCGCTCGGGGTGATAGGTGAGGTTGGGCGATTCGGTGTTCAGCAGCGAGTAGTCGTTGCCGCGGCGCAGTTCCAGCGTGACTTCACCGGTGATGGCCCGTGCCACCCAGCGCTGGGCAGTCTCGCGCAGCATGATGGCCTGCGGGTCGAACCAGCGGCCCTGGTACAGCAGACGACCTAGGCGCAGGCCGTTGATGCGGTACTGCTCGATGGTGTCCTCGTTGTGGATGCCGGTGACCAGACGCTCGTAGGCGATGTAAAGCAGCGCCATGCCCGGGGCTTCGTAGATGCCGCGGCTCTTGGCCTCGATGATGCGGTTCTCGATCTGGTCGCTCATGCCCAGTCCGTGACGGCCACCGATGCGGTTGGCTTCCAGCATCAGCTCGACCGGGTTGTCGAAGGTCTGGCCGTTGAGGGCGACGGGCTGGCCTTCCTCGAAGCGGATGGTGACTTCCTCGGGACGGATCACCACGTCTTCACGCCAGAAGGGCACGCCCATGATGGGCTGGACGATGCGGATGCCGCTGTTCAGGTATTCCAGATCCTTGGCCTCGTGGGTGGCGCCCAGCAGGTTGGAATCGGTGGAATAGGCTTTCTCGGCCGACATCTTGTAGTCGAAGCCCGAGGCGGCCATGAAGGCCGACATCTCGGCGCGCCCCCCCAGTTCGTCGATGAACTGCTGGTCCAGCCAGGGCTTGTAGATCTTGAGCGACGGGTTGGTGAGCAGGCCGTAGCGGTAGAAGCGCTCGATGTCGTTGCCCTTGTAGGTGCTGCCGTCACCCCAGATGTTGACGTCGTCTTCCTTCATGGCGGCCACCAGCATGGTGCCGGTCACGGCACGGCCGATGGGCGTGGTGTTGAAGTAGGTGACACCGGCGGTGGAGATGTGGAAGGCGCCACACTGCAAGGCGGCGATGCCTTCGGCCACCAGCTGGCTGCGGCAGTCCACCAGACGGGCAGCTTCGGCGCCGTAGCGCAGTGCCTTGCGGGGGATCTCGTCGTAGTCGTTCTCGTCGGGCTGGCCCAGGTTGGCGGTGTAAGCGTAGGGAACGGCCCCTTTCTTGCGCATCCAGTGCAGTGCGGCGCTGGTGTCCAGGCCGCCCGAGAAGGCGATGCCGACCTTCTGGCCGATCGGCAGGCTTTGCAGAATGGTGTTGCCCATGCGAATGCGCGCTCCGAGAAAACTGTTGTGACGGAAGCCGACATTCTAGGAGCTTGGACGGCAGAACGCACGCGCGCACAAACCCTGCCCCGCACCCTCATGGGCTTCGGGCCCTGTCGGATGGCCCCGGTAATGCGTGGGCAGGCTCGCGGTTCACCGTTGCTGGCAGCCCGGCTTCGAAACGGAAGGGGCCTGTCAGCGGATACTGTGCCTGGGAGGCTTTTTCAGTCGTCCGGTCCCTTCTCCGGGCTGAACCAGTCGAATTCGGCAGCGCCCAGCGGGGTGAGGATCCGGGTGATGGTGAAGGTCTCGGCCGGTGTGCCTCCCGTCAGCGTGGTGGGGTGCAGGGCCAGGCCATGGAAGTCCTCGCCGACGGGGCCAAGCGTGCCGCCGCGCACCACGGTGTAGGTGGCGCCCCGGGCCAGCGCGGGGGTGCTGGCAATCATGTAGCCGGAACGGAAGGGCAGGTCATAGGAAAAGACGACGTTGCCGGCTGCGTCGCGCAGTGTCCACCGACCAGCTTCCACGTAGGTGGGAATGGTGATGACGTTCTGCGTGCAGGCGCTGTCGGTGGGGGTGCTGCTGTACGCGCCGATGCCCACAAAGGTGCCGCCCGTGATGGCGAACCGGTTGGAGTCGCTGTCCAGGGCGCCTTCGGGACGGGGGGCGTGGCTGATGGCCACCAGGACGCCACCGGCGATGGTCAGGGTGCCGTTGGAGTCCACGGCATCGTCATGACGGCTGTAGGCATAGGTGCGGCCGCCGCTCAGTTCCAGGTGCATGCCGGCACTGATGCTGTCGTCGGTGGTGATCACCTTCAGGTTCCCGTCGCGCACGCTGAGGACGGACTTGGCTTCGATGCCTTCGGGCGAGAGGCTGTTTTCGCCTTCGTCGTCCGTGTCCCTGGCCGGCGTGCCGGTGGTGGTGATGTCGATCGTGCCGCCGTTGATGGTGATGCGCGGATCGGGATCGTCATTCGTGTCGGGGGTGCGCGCGTCCCTCCAGGGCTTCCAGCCAGTGGTGATGCCCTTGTCGTGGCTGCGGATGGTGATGTGTCCATCGTTGATGGCGACAAAGCCCAGCGGTTGCACGGCACTTTCCTTGCCACTGACCTTGATGCCCTTGCCGGCTGGTGCATCGATGGTCAGCCGGCCGCCATCCATGATGAAGGCCTGGGTGGGGCGCAACCCGTCGCGGGAGTCCACCTTGAGCGTCAGGTTGCCACTGCTCAGACGCAGGTGGCCGGCGGTAGCCAGTGCATGGTGGGCCGTGGCGTCGATGCTCAGTGCGCCGTCGCCTCGTATCACCAGTGGACCGGTGGCCGACAGGGCCCCGCGGGGCTTGGCGGGTTCACCCTGGGCATCGGTGCGGCGCGTGCGGACCGGGGCATCGGCCAGGGTGCTGTGGCCCCGCAGCTCGATGAAGGCGGTGGCAGGCGATTGCAGGTGCAGTGCGGGGCCGTCGGTACTGCTCAGATGCGCATCGGCCAGCACCAGCCGGTAGGCGTTGTCGCTGTTCAGGGTGAGCGGGGTGGTGCCGGTGCCGGTCAGGACGTAGGCCAGAAGGGTGTCGCCCGGGGTGGCCCGGATCGTCAGGCCATGACGCGCGCGCGTGAGCGTAACGACCGGTTTGCCGTCCAGTAGGACGGTGGTGATGTCATCGGTACCCGCCTGGACGACCAGGCGGGGCGAGGCGGTGCGGACGGACAGCGTGTCCAGGTCGATGGTCAGCGGCAGCCACCCGGCGGTGTCCATCCGGTCGGGGGTGTATGCACCGGTGTTCAGATCCCAGCCGGCAGGGGAGCCAGGGACGGTGGTGCCAGGATGCGTGCCCGACGACGGGTCATGAGACGACTCGTCGGACTTGCGGGGAGTCGCTGTGCCCTGGGAGGAGCGACCCGGTGTGCCCGGGGTAGCCGTGTCATGGGGTGGGTGGGCTGTGCCGCTGGGGGTGGGAGCTGTGCGGCCGGACTGACTGTCGCAACCGGTCAGGCACAGCAGGGCGCCCAGCAGGGCCAGGGTCGCCCAAGGGGTCTGTCGAGAACGGTGTCTGGTCATGGCCTGCCCATTCTATGGATCCCGTCACTGACGGGGATCATACAGGCCAATGACCGGAACGGGTAATGGCGGCAGGACATGGAACGGCGCGTTCCCGTGTTCCCTGCATGTGGCAATGGACGCTTTGCGCGGGGGCTGCGTGCCTTTCGTCGCGGGGGGACGAAAGAGGCCTGGGCGCTTCAGGCGCCCAGTCGGCTCAGGCGCCCGGTGGTTCAGGCATCCAGTTCGGCGATCAGCGCGTCCAGGGCGGGATCCTGGATACCCCATTCACGCAGGGCAGCCTGGGTGTTGAGGGCGTATTCGCGGTTGCTGCCCCGGCAGCCGGTGCATTCGCGCAGCCGGCGCAGCACTTCGCTGCGCGGACCGGGCAGGTAGCCATGCAGGTCTTCCTGGCAGGCGATGAAGGTGAGTGCCTGCACCTGGCGGCCGTCAGGCAGCGAGATGTCCACCACCAGCGGCCGGTAGACCTCGCTGACCATTTCGCGCTGGTAGATGCGGTCCATGATGTCGGCTTCCTGCCCGCTGCGCACCCGGTAGACGATGCCTTCGCACGAGCCGCCGCAGTCCAGTCCCAGCACCACGCCCGGTGCATCGGGCGTGCCCCGGTAGGTGTGCGAATTGATGCAGAAGGCGCGGTGATAGCCTTCGATGCGCACCTTGTGGCGCTCGTCGAAGTCAAACTCCGGATTCCAGATCAGCGAGCCGTAGGCAAAGGCCCATTCCATCCGCAGATATTGGGTGGGGGTGGGCGGGGCCGTGTAGGCGCGCTGGCGGGTGGCAGCCGTCGTGGCGGCCTGGGCAGCACCCTGCAGGGCCGAAGTCACCACGGGTGACGGCGTGGCCTGCGGGGTGGCGTGACTGGAACGGGAAACGGGGGTGGCGACAGACATCATTCGCTGGGATCGGCTGGGTGGTCTCCCGTATTGTCGGCCTGGGTGCTGGCAGCGGTCCGGCGGGTCCGACCGGCGGTCGAGGCAGCCTTGGCACCGGCCTTGGGTGTGGCGTTTTCGCCCTCGCCAGCGGCCGGATCGTCGGCGGCCGCCTTGGCGGTACGCCGTGTTGTGGTTGCCTTGGCTGCACTGGCCTTGCGGGTCGTGGTGCTGGCCTTGGTGGCCGTGCCGGACCTGGCAGCGGTCGCGCGGGTGGTGCGCTTCCTGTCTTCGGCGCCTTCCTCGCCGTCCTTGCCATCCGCCTTGGCGGTCTTGCCCTTGGCGTTGTCGAACTCGAAGCCGATCTTGCCGCTGGGCTCGCGCACCAGGAAGGCCTTGAACTTGCGACGGGTGCGGGACGAGACGAAGCCGGTCAGCAGGTCGGTGCGGCCATCGGCCAGCAGTTTCTGCATCTGGGCGGGCTCGATGGGCTGCTGCAGGATCTCGCGGCCCGAGCGGAAGTCACAGGTCTTGTTGGGACCCACGGCGTGGCTGCAGACGTAGTGCATGCCGTGGATGTAGACCGGGTTCTGGCACTTGGGGCAGGGGCCCAGCGACTCCTGGCCGCTGAAGTCGACGGGTTCGGACTGCTCGTCCTGCGCGTCGTTCTGGCCGAAGTCGAATTCCAGCTTGTTTTCCGGGGTGATCTTGAGGATGGCCGAGAAGGGCCGGCCCATCTTGCTGCGGAAACCCGTCAGCGGGCCAATGACCTTGTCCTTCAGCAGCGTCTCGACCTCGGGCAGCTCGAACTGGCGGCCACCGGGGATCTTGGTGATGGAGAAGTCGCACTGGCTGCAGGCAAAGCGCTTGTAGTTCTCCTTGATGACGCCGCCGCAGGCCGGGCAGGGGGTCTGCAGCACGGCATAGTCGCCGGGCACCGTGTCGGCCTCGAAGTTGCGGGCCTTCTCCACGATGTCGCGGGTCATGGCGGCAATGTCCGACATGAAGACCTGGCGGTCCAGGCGGCCCTTCTCAAGCTGGCTGAGCTTGTATTCCCAGTCGCCGGTGAGTTCCGGCATGCTGAGCGCAGCCACGCCCAGGCCGCGCAGCAGCGTGAGCAGCTGGAAGGCCTTGGCAGTGGGGATGAGTTCGCGTCCTTCGCGCAGCAGGTAGCGTTCGGTGATCAGCCCCTCGATGATGGCGGCGCGGGTGGCTGGCGTGCCCAAGCCCTTGCCGGCCATGGCCTCGCGCAGCTCGTCGTCGTCGACCAGCTTGCCGGCGCCTTCCATGGCCGAGAGCAGCGTGGCTTCGGTGTAGCGGGCCGGCGGCCGGGTCTGGTTGGCCTGCAGGGCGATCTCGTCGGTCTGCACCGTTTCGTTGGGCGCAACGGGCACCAGGTTGCCGGGGCCGTCGCCACCGCTGGCGTCACGACCGTAGATGGCCAGCCAGCCGGGGTTGACCAGCACGCGGCCTTCAGTCTTGAAGGGGTGACCGGCCACGGTGGTGATGCGGGTGGTGACCAGGTATTCGGCCGCCGGGTAGAACACGGCCATGAAGCGGCGCACCACCAGGTCGTAGACCTTCTGCTCGGCATCCGACAGGTTCTTCGGGGCCTGCAGCGTGGGGATGATGGCGAAGTGGTCGGAGATCTTGCTGTTGTCGAAGACCCGCTTGTTGGGCTTGACCCAGTCCTTTTCCAGGATGGTGAGGGCGAATTCGCCGTGCACGCCGGATTCGGAGAGCTGGCCCAGCGTCTGGCGCACCGTGCCCAGGTAGTCCTCGGGTAGCGCCCGCGAATCGGTACGCGGGTAGGTGAGCACCTTGTGCTTTTCGTACAGCGCCTGGGCCAGTGCCAG
The DNA here is from genome assembly GCA_963552635.1 of uncultured Lautropia sp. Taxonomy (GTDB): domain Bacteria; phylum Pseudomonadota; class Gammaproteobacteria; order Burkholderiales; family Burkholderiaceae_E; genus Lautropia. The sequence continues at coordinate 12,156 of CAUVLK010000013.1, forward strand.
GGTGGTCTTGGCCGAGAAGCCGAAGCGGCCGTTGGCCTCGCGCTGCAGCGTGGTCAGGTCGAAGAGCGCGGGAGCGATCTGGGTGGAAGGCTTGGATTCCTCGGTGACGGTGCCGGGCTTGCCCTCGCAGGCAGCCACGATGGCCTCGGCGTCCTCGCGGGTCCAGAAGCGGTCGGCCTTGTGCTCGGGATCGTCGCTCTTCTTGAAGTTGCGATCGAACCACTTGCCTTCGTACTGGCCGGCCTTGGCGCCGAAGGTGGCCTTGACCTCGAAGTAGTCGCGCGGCACGAAGCGGCGGATCTTCTCTTCGCGCTCGACCACCACGGCCAGCGTGGGGGTCTGCACCCGGCCGACGGTGGTCAGGTAGAAGCCGCCATCGCGCGAGTTGAAGGCCGTCATGGCGCGGGTGCCATTGATGCCCACCAGCCAGTCGGCCTCGGCGCGGCTGCGCGCCGCGTCGGCCAGGCCGTTCAGCTCGTCGCCCTGGCGCAGCTTGGCGAAGCCTTCGCGGATGGCGTTGGGCGTCATCGACTGCAGCCACAGCCGCTGCATGGGCTGCTTGGCCTTGGCGTACTGCACGATCAGCCGGAAGATCAGCTCGCCCTCGCGGCCCGCGTCACAGGCGTTGATCAGCGAGGTGACATCCTTGCGCTTGATCAGCTTGGTGAGCTGCTTGAGGCGGTCGTGCGTCTTCTCGATCGGTTTCAGATCGAAATGCGGCGGGATGACCGGAAGGTGAGTGAACGACCACTTCCCTCTCTTGACATCGTATTGCTCGGGGGCAGCGATCTCCACCAGGTGGCCCACCGCCGAGCTGAGCACGTAGTCGTCATTTTCGAAGTAGTCGCCGTGACGGACGAAACCCCCCAGCGCCCGCGCGATGTCGGCGGCGACGGAAGGTTTCTCGGCAATGATCAAAGCTTTACTCATGGCGGCGCCATAGTAAGAGGACGATTGCGGATCAGGCAAGTCGCGGATTTCCGGAAAGGGCGTTCCCCGTCTCAGTCCAGTCGTTGCCAGCGGCCGTCGACGTGGCGTCCAATGTAGCCGCCAAGCTCCAGCAGCTGGATGGTAATCAGGATGCGGTCGATCGGCCAGCCCAGGCACGGGGAGAGGTGCTCTACCTCGTTGATAGAATGAAGAAGCGGGCGAAACGAGAACAGGAGGGGCAGTGTGGAACCTCAGAGATCCCCAGAAGAGCGGATCCATGAATCTCCGCTCATGATGCCTGCCGCGCAGCACACCCGATCCCTGGCCCTGCGCATTGCCGTTGCGGTGGCCGCCTCGGTGGCACTGGCGCGGCTGTTGTCGCTGCAGGAACTAGCGGCAGCCACGGCGGCGGTGATGCTCACCCAACCCGAAAGCCGCATCACGCTGAAATCCGCCAGCACCCGTCTGCTGGGGGTGGTCATCGGCGGGCTCTGTGGCATGGCCGTCGCGGCAGTGGACAATGGCATTCATGACCCGGCGCTGTTCGTTCTGCTGATCTTTGCCGGGGTGTTGGCCACGCTGGTCCTGTGTGCCCTGGCCAGACTGCCCGATATCGCGGGACGGGTCAGCTGCATCACCTTCGTGCTGGTTGCCCTGGTCGCGCATGGACAGGAGCGCTATCTGTATGCCTGGCATCGGCTGACGGGCACGCTGCTCGGTGCCGTCGTGTCGCTGGCCGTGTCATGGCTTTGGGTCCGGGCTGCCGGAAGTGGATCGAAACGGTAGCCGAGGCCTCAGTCCAGTCGTTGCCAGCGGCCGTCAACGTGGCGCCCGATGTGGCCGCCAAGCTCCAGCAGCTGGATGGTAATCAGGATGCGGTCGATCGGCCAGCCCAGCCGGCTGGCGAGCGCCTCGGCCGACATGGGGCTGGCGGCCAGGATGGTGAGCAGGTCGCGGCTGTCGTCGTCGGGCGGTTCCGGTCGGGAGGGAGCCTGTTCGACCGCTCCGCTTTCCTGGTCGGCGATGATTGACTGCCATTCGCGTCGTCCGCTGGCGCGCCGGGCGGTGTGCTGGCGGGCACGGACCCGACCGCCCCGGATGGTCGGATCCTGGTCCGAGGCATCCTGCCCGGGGCTGACCATGCCCAGGGCCTGCAGGATGTCGTCGACGGTTTCGATGAGGGTGGCGCCGTCCCGGATCAGGTGGTGGCAGCCGTGGGAGAGCGGATTGTGGATGGAACCGGGCACGGCCATCACCTCGCGGCCCAGCTCGGCCGCCTGCCGTGCGGTGATCAGCGAGCCGCTGCGCAGGGCGGCTTCCACCACCAGGGTGCCGCGTGAGAGCGCAGCGATCATCCGGTTGCGGCGCGGGAAGTTGGCGCGCATCGGGGCGCTGCCCAGGGGCTGCTCGCTCAGCACGAGTCCGCCCTGTTCCAGCACACGCCGGGCCAGGGGCAGGTGATGGGCCGGGTAGATGCGGTCGATGCCGGCTCCGGTCACGGCGATGGTGCTGGCCTGACCTGCCGGGGCGCCCTCCAGGGCACCCTGGTGGGCAGCGGCGTCGATGCCTTCGGCCAGGCCGCTGGTGACGACGATGCCGCGCCGAGCCAGGGCTTCGGCCAGGGCCTGGGCGTTGCGCAGTCCTTCGTGGCTGGCGCGTCGGCTGCCCACGATGGCCACGGCCGCGGGTTGCAGGGCGGCCAGCGAGCCGCGAGCGTAGATCAGCAAGGGTGCATCCGGCAGGTCCAGAAGTGCAGCCGGGTAGTGGGGATCGTCCAGGGCCAGGATATGTCGGTCGTCGCCCGCATGCAGCCAGGCCAGGGCCGCCTGGATGTCCTGCTCGCGTACCGGGTCGTCGGCCAGCAAGGCGCGGGCCGTTTCGTCACTGCGCACCAGGGCGCGTACCGTGGCGTAGGAGGCCTGAAGGATGGCTTCCGGCGGGCCCAGCCGTCGAAGCAGCAGCTGGCCGGTAACGGCGCCGATGCCTGGCGTATGCACCAGCCGCAGCCAGGCGGCCAGGGATTCGTCGTCGGGGGAGGGGGTCTGGGGGACGTCCGGCAGGGGGCTCATCGAGGTACGGGCAAGGGCGGTCGGAGCCGTCGATATTGCCAAAGTCCCCGGGCATCCGCATCAGCCGGATGGATGATGCGGCCGCACTGTTATCCGAAGGTGGATAGCTGAAATGGAAACGGCCGCCCGGGTTGCCCGGGGCGGCCGTTGCGATGAAGTTCGACTTCTACGGATCAGAGATGGCTGCCTGATGGCAGCCATTGGCTGTCAGGGCAGGCTGGCCACCGGATCCGCCGGTCGAGCCTTACGGATTCGTCACGATGTCGTTGACCGAGATCGGGGCGCTGGCGTTGACCACCAGGCCGTAGGCGATGTTGTCGAAGGTGCGGAACACCAGCAGCTGGCCCACGTCCTCGTTGGGCAGGCGAACCATTTCCTTGCTCACGCGGTCCTTCACCATGCGACCGGCATGCTCGATCTTCAGCACGTGGCCGTTGGCCAAGCCGTTGCGGCTGCCCATGTTGATGGCGACCACGCTATTGCGGCCCACCATGGTCACGCCCCGGTAGATCGAGACGATGCGGCCGTCCAGATTCTCGACTTCGGGCGAGCGGGGCACGAAGTTCACGTCCTGGTCGACGCCAGCCGGCACCAGACGGTCACCGTCGGTGATCTCTTCCACCACCTTGGTGATGGCCAGCCTGGCCGGATCGCCATGACGCTGCAGTTCGGCCGTGCCCAGGTAGGTGGCCTCATAGGCCAGCGTCTTGCGGGTCACCGGGTCGACGAGCGGCTTGGCCGGGCGATAGATGTGCCAGGTGCGGACACCGCTGTCGGCCTTGATGCCACGGGCGTAGACGCGATCGGCATTGCCGACGTTCACCCGGCCTTCCTGTTCGGGGGCGACGATGTAGGGCGAGTCATTCAGGCCCTTTTCGTCGACGATCAGCGGACGGTTGATGAAGGCCTGGATGCTCGAGAGCGAGATGCTGGGGATGGCAGCCTTGTCGGTCATGGTGGCGCGTACGGTGGGCTCCAGCTTGCTGATGCCGTTGCCGCTGCGACCCTGACCCTTGGCGTCGTCGGAGCCGCCATACACATTGCGACCCAGACGCAGGCGAGGCGTGTCGCCCGAACGATCCAGATATACAATGTCGCCCGGATAGATCAGGTGCGGGTTCTTGATCTCGGCCTTGTTAAGTTGCCAGATCTCCGGCCAGCGCCAGGGTTCCTTCAGAAAAAGTCCGGCAATGCCCCATAGCGTGTCACCCTTGACCACTACATGGCGGTCCGGGGCGTCGGCAGCCAGCTGGATTTCATCTTGGCGGGTCTGGGCGATGCCCTGAAGCGGCATCACGGCGCCCGTGGCAAGGGCGATGCTCAGGCTCAGGGTGCTCAGGGCCCGGGTGCTAAACTTTTTCATCGACATGGTCGGTCCTTGGAGTCGTCTACGCACGCCCCACCAGGCTGATGGCAACTGCGTGCCGACTTGACGTGCAAGAGAAATTCTTTCTGACAG
>CAUVLK010000014.1:0-16280 GCA_963552635.1 uncultured Lautropia sp.
AAAATCATGCGGGGGGCAACACATCCGTCGGTGGCAGGGCAACACCCGAACGGCTTGCCCGGGGACGTGCGGGCACACAAAAAAGGCTTCTCCGCCCGCAAATCCGGGCGACAGAAGCCGTCAGAGCCAAGGTAGAAACCGTCAGAGCCAAGCTTTCAGGCCCGAGACACCCTGCGTGCCCGGGCACGGATCCGTCAGGCCGCCTGGGCTTCCTTCTGCTCGCCGCCCAGCACGTCCAGCAGGTCAGCCAGCAGGCCCGACAGCTCGCCGGCCATCAGCGTGAACTCGGCATCGAACACCTGCCGGGCATCGCCCTCGTCCAGGCTCTCGCGCCCCTCGCGCACCACGTCCAGCGGGTTGAGCCGCTTGATGGCGGCATTCTCGGTCAGCACGAAGGACACGCGGTCACGCCAGGTCAGCGCCAGGCGCGTGCACTGCTTGCCTTCCTTCAGATGGCGCTGCACCGTGTCGGCGTCCACCGGCTGGCGCACGTAGCGAACGGCCGCACGGCTCTCGCCCGTGTCACGCAGCTCGCTGTCGTCGTCGATGGAGAACGGACCGGGCACTTCGTTCTCGACCAGCCAGGTCGTCATGGCCTGGGCCGGCGAATGCACCAGCTTCAGCGGCGCCAGCGGCAGGTCGTCCACCGATTTCTTCAGCAGTCCGATGATCTCGTCGGCACGGGCCGGTGCCGTGGTGTCCACCACCACCCAGCCCCCTTCCGGATCGATCCAGACCCGGGTGTCCCGGAAGATGCTGAAGGCCTTGGGCAGCAGCTCTTCGGTCACGCGCTCCTTCAGCTCGCGCATCTGCTTGCGGCCGGGCTTGAAGCCCTGCTCTTCTTCCAGCGCCTGGGCGCGTGCGCGGGTGAACTGGTTGATGACCGAGGCCGGCAGCAGCTTCTTCTCGGCGCGCAGCGTGAGCAGCCAGTGGCGCCCCACCCGGTGCGCCAGGCCTTCGCCTTCCATGGCCGGCACCCAGCCCAGCGACTGCGCCTCCTGGGCCAGCCCCGGCGTGAAGGCCAGTCGCTGCAGCTGCTCTTCGACGGCGGCAGGATCCGGGTTCCAGGCGGCAGAAAGACGATAGACCAGGGCGTTGCGGAAGAAGGCACTCATGCGGAATTCGGCACAAAGAAAAACTAGGGGCGCCTACTGTAACGCAACTGCCTGCCCGGAGAGAAACTCAGGGTTGATAACTCAGGGCTGATACTTGTACCCCATGCCGTACACCGACTGGATCAGGTCGCTGTCGGGCAGGATGCGCCCCATCTTGCGGCGCAGATTCTTCACGTGCGTATCGACCGTGCGGCCGTTGACCACCCGGTGGTCTTCATAAAGGCGCTCCAGCAGGTCTTCCCGGCTGAACACATGGCCCGGCATGGCCGCCAGCACCGACAGCAGCCGGAATTCCACCGGCGTGAGTTCCAGCGGGCTGCCCTCCAGCCACGCCGCGTGGCGCACCGTGTCGATCCACAGCCCGTCGGGCGGCGGCGACACGTCTGCGGGCTTTTCCAGCACGGCCTCGGCCACCGCCTTCTGTTGCGGCTTGACCGCATCGGCCAGTGTGCGGCGCAGCACCGCCCGCACCCGCGCCACCATCTCGCGCGGGCTGAAAGGCTTGCAGATATAGTCGTCGGCCCCCAGCTCCAGCCCCAGCAGCCGGTCGATCTCTTCGACGCGCGCCGTCATCATGATGATGGGCACCGACGAGAAGGTGCGGATCTCGCGACAGATGTCGATGCCGTCGCGGCCCGGCAGCATGAGATCCAGCAGCACCAGATCCGGAGGGTTGGTGCGCACCGCGTTGACCACCAGCCGGCCATCGGCCAGGATCCCGGTCTGGAAACCGGCCGCATCCAGGTATCGACAGACCAGGACGGCCAGCTTCGGCTCGTCCTCGACCACCAGCAGCTGCAGCGGCCGGCCAGGATTGGTCCAGATATTCTGCTGCGTCATCCATTTCCCTCCGAAGAATGCTCGGGGGGCAGCTCGATCCGGACGCGCAGCCCACCCAACGGCGAGGCCTGCGCCATGATGCGGCCGCCATGCGCCTCGACGATGCCCCGGCAGATGGCAAGCCCCAGCCCCGACCCGCCCGTGGCCCGGTTCCGCGACGCCTCACGACGGTAGAAGCGGTCAAAGAGTCGCGGATAGTCTTCAGGCGGCATGCCGGGGCCGGAGTCGTCGAAATCGATGATCACGCCCGGACTGCCTGCCTGACAGCCCACCTGCACGGTACCGCCCTGGTCCACGTAGCGTACGGCGTTTTCCAGAAGATTCTGGAAAACCTGACGCAATCGATTCGGATCCCCCGAAACGAGCATTCTATCGATAACCCCGACCCTTTTCAGGGACAACCCACGGACTGCCAAGCGCTCCTGCCAACTCGACAGCGTAGCATCCAGCAGCTCCACCACATCCACTTGTTCCCAGTGATACGCCAGCGGTGCCACCTCCGTCATCGACAGCATGTGGATGTCGTCGACCAGCTTGGACAGAATACCCACTTCACTCTGAAGGGATTGCACCACCCGCTGGTCCAGCGGCTGGAGCCCGTCCTCCACCGCCTCCAGTTCGCCGCGCATGATCGCCAGCGGCGTGCGCAGCTCGTGCGAGACGTCCGCCATGAAGGCGCGGCGCATGTTCTCGTTGCTCTGCAGCGTGCCGGCCAGCTTGTTGAACACCCGCGCCAGCTGCCCCAGCTCATCCTGCGAGGACACTGGCACGCGGATGTCGTACTGCCCCGCCGCCAGCGCCCGCGTGGCCGAGGCCAGCCGCCTTGCCGGCACCAGCATCACCCGCCCCAGCAGCCAGGCAACAACGGCCGCCAGCAGCACCGCCAGCCCCGCGATGTACCAGGCCGCACTCTCCTGACGGCGCTGAAAGGCCAGGTCGGCCGCATCCGTCACCTCGGTGAAGCGCTTGCTGCCCACCCAGCCAGCCACCACCCCATCCACCAGGATCGGCACGAAATGTGCATCCGGCCCCGGATCAGGGTTGCCCACCACGAAACGGCCACTGGCATCCTGCAGCGTCATGCGCGCCGCGGCATCCATCGGCGGCTTGGGTGGCACACTCGGCCATCCGGGCCCCGCTGCCGGCGCTGGCGGCATGCCGGGATGCACATCTCCACCGTCGACCAGCACGTCCAGCAGGGACTCCTCGGCCGGCGGCGACAGCTCACCAGCGCGGGCCTCCGGGGGCCAGGAGACCCCCTTCGCGCGCCCCGGCCCCGAGGACGCCGACTCATCCGCCTGCGTGGCCGACAGGTTGGACAGCCACCACCAGTTCGACGCCTGGCCCACATCCGCGGAGGCCTGCCCGGGCTGCGGCCCATGCCGCGACATGTCATCGGGCAGCAGACCATTGGGCAGCAGCCCCTTCAGCGCAGGACCGCCGGGTTGCAGTACCCCATGCACACGCTCCGCATCCGGGGCCGCGCGCCTGTTCTCCTGTCCGGGCTGCTCATGCAGCAACCCGCGCGCCGCCCCCATGCCCTCGGCATACGGCATGGGCACCAACCATTGACAGGCCTGCAGCGGCCGGCGGCCCAGAATGGGCAGAATCGGCATCTGCCGCGGCCCCGAATGCAGCCGGTAGCCGCTATAGCGCACAATGTGCCGCCACAGGTCATCGCGCCCACGCAGGGCGTCCCAGCCGTGCTCGGGATCGCCCACCTCGCGCCAGTGCGCCGCCAGCACCGTCGTCAGCACGTTCAGGCGCCGGGTCTCCACCTCATTCAGGTAGCCCAGAAAGCCGCGCTGGAAACTGATGCGGTTGGCAATGCTCATGGCCACCGCCATCACGACACTGGCCGCCAGTACGGCCACGAACAACTTGAAACCTATGCCGATTCTCATGCCGCCTAATTGAACACAGGAAACGTGGCTGTTGCGCGAAACGGCGCTCCCCGCAGCCGAGAATCCGCAATATCCTCATAATCTGCGGGTTCGATGCCGCAAGCCCCCTCGGGAATACCCTCAACCTTACCCCAATACCATGAAAGGCTCTATTTCCTCCGGCGTACTGCTGGTGACCGCCCTGCTGCTGGCCGGCTGCCAGACCACCTCGCCCGGCAAGGCCGGACTGGCCCCCGAAGACGCCCGCACCGTGGCCCGCAAGGCCATTCCGCCCAACGTGAAGGACGCCGGCGGCTGGGCCACCGACATCCAGACCTCCTTCTCGCTGCTGGGGCTGCCCGCCACCCGCGGCAGCCTGTGCGCCACCGTCGCCGTCATCGAACAGGAGTCGGGCTTCCAGGTCAATCCCGTGGTGGCCGGCCTACCCGCCATCGCCTGGAAGGCCATCGACGAACGCGCCGCCCGCTATCACATCCCCGGCTTCATGGTCCGCACCGCACTGGCCCTGCCCAGCGGCAACGGCCAGAGCTACGCCCAGCGCATCGACAGCGCCCGCACCGAAGAAGACCTCAGCCGCACCTTCGAGGACCTCATCGACACCGTGCCCCTCGGCAAGCGCCTGTTCGGCCAGTACAACCCCGTGCGCACCGGCGGCGCCATGCAGGTCTCCATCAGCTACGCCGAAGACCACGCCAAGCGCAAGCCCTACCCCTACGGCGACGCCGGCAGCATCCGGCAGGAAATCTTCACCCGTCGCGGCGGCCTGTACTTCGGCATCGCCCACCTGCTGGACTACCCCGTCGACTACCCCGAGATGAAATACCGCTTCGCGGACTACAACGCCGGCCACTACGCCAGCCGCAACGCCGCCTTCCAGCGCGCCCTGGCCGTGGCCACCGGCCAGAAGCTCACCCCCGACGGCGACCTGCTGGACCACGCCAACCCCTCCATGGCCACCCCTGGCCAGACCGAGCGCGCCGCCCGCACCTTCGGCAAGCAGATCGGCCAGAACGACGACAGCATCCGCGCCATGCTGCAGAAGGGCGACACCCTGGCCTTTGCCGACACCCCGCTCTACAAGGCCGCCTTCGCCCACGCCGATCGAGCCGGCAGCGGCAAGCCCATGCCCCGCGCCACCCTGCCCGACATCCAGCTCAACAGCCCCAAGATCACCCGCAAGCTCACCACCGCCTGGTTTGCCGAGCGGGTGAACGAACGCTACCTGCGGTGCCTGAAGCGGGTGGGTGGGGAGTAATGAAGACGACTACGCCAGCCCCATGACCACCAGCAACGCACGCTCCACGGCTTTCATGGAGTGTGCGTCCAGATGGCCAAAGGGTGCGCCCACCTTGGTGCGCGGTACAGTCATGGGTTTGTCCACCATGACTTGCGAAATCAGTCTCAGACCATTTCCAAGACCGGGTTCAAGCAGAACCCGAAACGCGCCTGCGTGCCGGATATCGCTGGTAATCGGACACACAATCACGCTCTCCAGGTCATCCAGCAGGTCCGACTGGACGACCAAAGCCGGTCGGGGCTTTCCATAGTCCCCTTGCAGCGATACTGTGACCAGATCACCTCGCTGCATCACTCCCAGCCCTCGACAAGGCTGGCAGCTTCCTCAGTGAGCTTCAGAATCTCGGCTTCGGCCGGATCCCCCTTCAAGGCCAGGCACTGCCTGCGCACCTCCGCCACGAACTCCGGGGAACGCGTATCCGGCACCCAGAACTGGACAGGCCGTAGCCCCGCGGCACGCATCCTTTCCCGGTACCGTGCGACAACCTGATTGGCAGCTTCTCTAGCTTGCGGCATCTCTATCTCCTGGCAACGAAGAACATGCTACATGACATGTCATCGTACTTCAATGGAAGATGGCGCACTTGCTTGCTCAGATAATGCCCAAAATCGCCATGCTGCCTCCTCACCGCCCCCCATCGTCCCCAGCCCTGCAAGGCTGTACCCCCTCCCGCCGCGGATCCCCATGCCGATCAAAGCGCTCGTGCCGCATCTCTCCCGTGGGGCGCTGCCGATAGTTCTGGGTCGGCTCGCAGTCGGCTGCCCTGGCCGTCGATGATGCAGGCGCGGTCGAGGCATTCGTCGCCTCCCTCGCGGAGCCTTCCTGGCCCGATCGCGCCGCCGAGCCGCCCTGCCCATCACGGAAGACCTGCTGCTCGGCAGGCGCACCGCCCAGGGTCGCCCCCTCCTGCGACACGAGTAGCGGCGTGGCCAGAGTGGCCACCACCAGCAGGACCAGCACGGAAGAGACCGACGCCAGCGCGACCCCTGCCAGGCTGTAGCGGGGCGGTGCATCGGGGATGGCACAGGCAATGGCACGGGTGACGACCCATAGGCCATAGACGGCCAGCACCAGGCCCAGCGGCTGGGCAATCCCGGCCGGCAGCTCCAGCGATTCCAGCAGGGCCGACAACACGTTGGGCACCAGCCCGGCAGCCAGCAGCAGGTTGAAGAGCGGCCCCTGGCCATCCCAGCGCCCGTCGCGCATCAGCCACCAGCGCAGCACGCCATGCACCAGGCCGTACAGCAGCACATTCAGCCCCAGACCAACCAGCAGCGCCTGCGGAATGGTCATGAGCGGCATGCCGTCGTCCTGCATGAGGCTCGCCAGACTCATGCCCACCAGGACGCCCAGCACGACCAGCACCCCCACGGTCTGCCGACGCGGCACGTCAAAGGCCGACAGCGGCAGGTCGCGCAGCAAAAACAGCGAGAGGGCGGCAGAAATCATGGCAGGGCTACTCCTTCAGGCCAACGGCTCCGACACGGCGCAGGCTGGCGCGCATTTCCGACGAACTGCCAGCCGCTGCCGATTCTTCATGGTAGCCGCGGGGTCGCCCCCTTGCGCAAGGCCCCGGCCGCATCAGCGCAGCATCTTGCCCGGGTTGAAGAGCCCCTCCGGATCCAGCGCTGCCTTGATGCGCGCCATCAGTGCCACGCCCTCGGCGCCGGCTTCGGTCTCCAGGAAGTCCATCTTGTGCAGGCCGATGCCGTGCTCGCCCGTGCAGGTGCCGCCCAGCGACAGGCCCAGCGAGACGATCTCGCGGTTGAGTGCCTCGGCGCGGGCCACCTCGTCGGGGTTGTCCACGTCCACCAGGATCAGGCAATGGAAGTTGCCGTCGCCCACGTGGCCGACGATCAGCGACGGGAAGCCGCTGGCTTCCAGCAGCTTGCGCGCGCCCTCGACGGAGGCCGCCAGCCGCGAGATGGGCACGCAGGTATCAGTGGAGATGGCCCGTGCGCCGGGTCGCATCTGCAGGCCGGCAAAGTAGGCGTCATGCCGGGCGTTCCACAGTCGGGTGCGCTCTTCGGGCTTCTCGGCCCAGGCAAAGTCCGTCCCGCCCTCGTCGGCGGCCAACTGCTGCACCAGCTCCACCTGCTCGGCCACGCCGGCCGGGCTGCCATGAAACTCGAAGAACAGCGTGTAGCCTTCACGCAGGTCCAGCTTGCTGTAGGCGTTGATGGCGCGGATGGCGGGCGGGTCGAGGAATTCGCAGCGCGCCAGCGGTACGCCCAGCTGGATGGCCTGGATGACGACATTGACGGCCTGCTCGGCCGACGGGAAGTTGACCACCGCGGCCGACACCGCCTCGGGCAGCGGATGCAGGCGCAGCGTGACTTCGGTGATGATGCCCAGCGTGCCCTCGGCCCCCACGAAGAGGCGGGTCAGGTCATAGCCGGCCGACGACTTGCGGGCGTGCGTGCCGGTATGCACCACCTTCCCTTCGGCCGTCACCACGGTCAGTGCCAGCACATTCTCACGCATGGTGCCGTAGCGCACGGCGTTGGTGCCCGAGGCACGGGTGGACGCCATGCCGCCGATGGAGGCATCCGCCCCCGGATCGATGGGGAAGAAGAGCCCGGTGTCATGCAGCTCCTGGTTGAGCTGCTTGCGGGTCACGCCGGCCTGCACCGTCACCAGCAGGTCTTCCGGGGCCACCGACACGATGCGGTTCATCCGCGACATGTCCAGCGTGATGCCGCCCCGGATGGCCAGCAGCTGCCCTTCGATGGACGAGCCTGCCCCCCAGGGCACGATCGGACAGTGATGCGCGCGACAGAGCTTCACCAGATCCACCACATCCTCGGTGCTTTCGGCAAACACCACGCCCTCGGGCAGGGTCAGCGGGTAGATGGATTCATCGCGGCCGTGGTGCTCGCGCACCCCGTGCGACACCGAGAAGCGTTCTCCGAAACGCTGCTCCAGCGCGGCCTTCAGGGTTTCGTTCAACCGGGGCGCCGCGGCGCCCTGCCCATCGTTCGTCATCGTCTTTCCTGGGTTTGGATCATCAGGGTTGCAAGGCGGCCCGGCCCGAAATCCGCCCCGCCATCACCCGGGGCCGACGGGCCAGCGCCGAAGGGTGGATTCTAGATCGCGGCGCAAGCCGGCGCTGCATCGCAGCATCCGCTCACCCCGGGTAAACCCTAGCGCACGACGTTCACGTACAGGTCGCCGGGGGTCCGTAACGGGTTGTAGTATCTCGGGAATATCTGAACAGAAGGAATTCCTCCATGGCCCCGGTCATTACCTGCATCGAAGATCTCCGAGTCATTGCCAAGCGCCGCGTGCCGCGCATGTTCTACGACTACGCGGACTCCGGCTCCTGGACGGAATCCACCTACCGCTCCAACGAAACCGCTTTCCAGAAGATCAAGTTCCACCAGCGTGTGGCGGTCAACATGGAGAACCGCTCGCTGGAGACCACGATGATCGGCGAGAACGTGACGATGCCGGTGGCACTGGCCCCCACGGGGCTCACCGGCATGCAGCACGCCGACGGCGAGATCCTCGCGGCCCGCGCCGCCGAGAAGTTCGGGGTGCCGTTCACGCTCTCCACCATGAGCATCTGTTCCATCGAGGACGTGGCCGAGCACACCAGCCGTCCGTTCTGGTTCCAGCTCTACGTCATGAAGGACAAGGGCTTCGTCGAGCGCCTCATCAACCGCGCCAAGGCCGCCAAGTGCTCGGCGCTGGTCATCACGCTTGACCTGCAGATCCTCGGCCAGCGCCACAAGGACATCAAGAACGGCCTGTCCTCGCCGCCCAAGCCCACGCTGCGCAACCTCATCAACCTGGCCACCAAGCCCTACTGGTGCTGGCACATGCTGCAGACGAAGCGGCGCACCTTCGGCAACATCGTCGGCCACGCCAGCGGCGTGAGCGACACCAGCTCGCTGTCGGCCTGGACCAGCCAGCAGTTCGACCCGGCCCTGTCGTGGGACGACGTGGCCTGGATCAAGGACAAGTGGGGCGGCAAGATCATCATCAAGGGCATCATGGAACCCGAGGACGCCCGACTGGCCGTGAAATCGGGCGCCGGCGCGCTGATCGTCTCCAACCACGGCGGCCGCCAGCTCGACGGTGCCCTCCCCTCCATCGAGGCCCTGCCCGCCATCGTCGATGCCGTCGGCAAGGACGACATCGAGATCTATCTGGACAGCGGCGTGCGCTCCGGTCAGGACGTGATCCGCTCCGTGGCCATGGGCGCACGAGGCGTGTTCATCGGCCGCCCCTTCCTGTACGGTCTGGGCGCCCTGGGCGAAGCTGGCGTCACCAAGGCGCTGGAAGTCATCTACAACGAAGCCGATCTCACCATGGCCTTCTGCGGGTTGCGTAACATCAAGGATGTGAACAAGAGCATCCTGGTGCCCGGCACCTACCCGACGTGAGCGAAACAAGCTTCTTCTGGCACGACTACGAAACCTTCGGGCGCGATCCGCGCCTTGATCGGCCGGCGCAGTTTGCCGGCATCCGCACCGACCTCGACCTGAACGAGGTCGGCGAGCCGGTGATGCTGTACTGCAAGCCGGCTCCCGATTATCTGCCTGACCCCGAGGCCTGCCTGCTCACCGGCATCCTGCCGCAGGAGTGCCTGGCCAGGGGACTACCCGAATACCGCTTTGCCGATGCGGTGCTGGCCGAGCTGGGCGCCAGCGGCACCATCGGCGTGGGCTACAACTCCATCCGCTTCGACGACGAAGTGACGCGCCACCTGCTGTGGCGCACGCTGCGTCCGCCCTATGACCGTGAATGGCGCAACGGCTGCAGCCGCTGGGACCTGCTGGACGTGGTGCGCGCCACGGCCGCCCTGCGTCCCGAGGGCATCGAATGGCCCCGCTACGACGACGGCCGCCCCTCCTTCAAGCTGGAACACCTGAGCGCCGCCAACGGCCTGGCCCATGCGCAGGCACACGATGCCTTGTCAGACGTGCGCGCCACCATCGCGCTAGCGGCCCTCATCCGCAACCGCCAGCCCCGGCTCTGGAACTTCTGCCTGACACTGCGCCAGAAGCAGGCCGTGCTGGCCGAGATCGGCTCCGACCGTCCTTTCATCCACGTCTCTGCCATGTACGGGGCCGAACGGGGCGGCATGGCGGTGGTCTGGCCGCTGGCCCAGCACCCCACCAACCGCAACGAGCTGATCGTCTGGGACCTGATTCACGACCCTGCCGAGCTGGCCGACCTGGACGCGGAGCAGATTCGCCTTCGGCTCTTCTCGAAGACCGAGGACCTGCCCGAGGGCATGACGCGCCTGCCCATCAAGAGCCTGGCCATCAACAAGTCCCCCATCGTCATCGGCAACCTGAAGGTGCTCACGCCGGCCGTCATCGAACGCTGGCGCATCGACATGGAGACCATCGCCCGTCACACCGAGACGGCCCGACGCCTGACCCCGCAGCTGGCCAGCCGCATGGACGAGGTCTACCAGCGCCCCCGCCCGCAGGGCACCGCCCCGGACGTGGACGGTGATCTGTACGGCGGCTTCATCGGCAACGACGACCGTCGGCGCCTGGATGACTGGCGCGAACGGCTGGATGCGACGGCATCGCAGGCCGCTGCGTCGCCAGAAACCGATCGTTCGCATATTCAAATTCCTTCTTTCGAGGATCCCCGACTTGAGGAAATGTCTTTCCGATACCGTGCAAGGCAATTTCCGGATATGCTCAGTACTGAAGAAAAACAGCTCTGGCTGGCACACTGTCACGCCAGACTCCATCAGGGGGCCGGCAATGCCATGACGTTGGCGACTTTCGCCCATCGTCTGGACGAGCTCAACCAGTCGCTGTCACCCGACGATGAACACGGCCAACGGCTGCTGGAGGCTCTCTATGACTACGGTGAACAACTCGCCTGAAAAGAACAGCACGACACAGACGCTCCAAGCTCCTCCCGTCTGCACGGAAGACGACATCTACTACTTCCGTGAAGGCACCAACAACCGGCTGTATCGCTGGATGGGCGCCCACCCCTGCACCCATGCCACGCAGGAAGGCGGCAAGGCAGAAAAAGGCTGCTGGTTCGCCGTCTGGGCTCCCAACGCCCGCGAAGTGCAGGTCATCGGCGACTTCAATGGCTGGCAGCACGGCGCCAGCCCGCTGGCCGTGCGTGGTGACAGCTCCGGCATCTGGGAAGGTTTCGTGCCCCACGCCTCGGTCGGCGATTGCTACAAGTACCGCATCCTGTCGGCCCCCACCGGTGAATGGTTGGAGAAGAGCGACCCCTTCGGCTTTGCATGGGAAGAGCCCCCCTGCACCGCCACCCGAATCGCCGACATCTCCTATCGCTGGGACGACGCCGAATGGATGAAGACGCGCGGCCAGGCCAACGCGCTCAACGCCCCCATCGGCATCTACGAATGCCACCTGGGCTCCTGGATGCGCCCGGAGGACAACCCGCACGGCTTTCTCAACTACCGCGACATCGCGCCCAGGCTGGCCGACCACGTGCAGTCGCTGGGCTTCACGCACATCGAACTGATGCCCATCACCGAACACCCGTTCTATGGTTCGTGGGGTTATCAGACGGTGGGCTACTTTGCTCCCACCTCGCGCTACGGCAGCCCGACCGACTTCAAGGCCTTCGTCGACTACATGCACGGACGCGGCATCGGCGTCATCCTGGACTGGGTGCCCTCGCATTTCCCCGGTGACGCCCATGGCCTGCACCGCTTCGACGGCACCGAACTGTACGAGCACGCCGATCGCCGCCAGGGCTTCCACCCCGAGTGGAACAGCTGGATCTTCAACTACGGCCGCCACGAGGTGCGCAGCTTCCTGCTCTCCAGCGCCGCCTTCTGGCTGGACCAGTACCACATCGACGGCATCCGGGTGGACGCCGTGGCCTCCATGCTCTACCTGGACTACTCCCGCAAGGACGGCCAGTGGATCCCCAACCGCTTCGGCGGCCGCGAGAACCTGGAAGCCATCCACTTCCTGCGCCAGCTCAACCAGAGCGTCTACCGCGACTTCCCCGACGTGCAGACCATCGCCGAGGAATCCACGGCCTGGCCGGGCGTCTCGCGTCCGGTGGCCTGGGGCGGCCACAGCAACGACAACCCCGAGACCATGAACGGTCTGGGCTTCGGCATGAAATGGAACATGGGCTGGATGCACGACACGCTGTCGTGGTTCGAGAAGGACCCGGTCTACCGCAGCTACCACCAGAACGCCCTCAGCTTCAGCCTGTACTACGCCTTCAACGAGAACTTCGTGCTGCCGCTCTCGCACGACGAAGTGGTCTACGGCAAGGGCAGCCTGCTGTCCAAGATGCCGGGCGACGACTGGCAGAAGTTTGCCAACCTGCGCCTGCTCTACGGCCTGATGTGGACCCACCCGGGCAAGAAACTGCTGTTCATGGGCGGCGAGTTCGGCCAATGGACCGAATGGGCGCATGAAGGCAGCGTCGACTGGAATGCGGCCGACACCTACTTCCACGTGGGCATCAAGCACCTCATCGGCGCGCTCAACCACCTGATGCGCACCCAGCCGGCCCTGCACCAGCGTGACTTCGACGGCAGCGGCTTCGAGTGGATCAGCGCCGACGACAGCGCCCATAGCGTGCTGGCCTATCTGCGCCACGGCAACGATCCCAAGGACACACTGCTGGTCGTCTTCAACGGCACCCCCGTGCCGCACCACAACTACCGAGTGGGCGCCCCGCAGGGTGGCCGCTGGCAGGAGATCTTCAACAGCGATGCCTCCATCTATGGCGGCACCGACGTCGGCAACCAGGGCTTCGTGGATGCCCTCGACGAAGGCACCCATGGCCGCCCCTACTCGCTGGATCTGACCCTGCCGCCGCTGGGTCTGCTGGTGTTCAAGCATGTCGACAAGTCGGCTGCCAAGGCACTGCCGGAAACCAAGGCCGTCAAGCCTGCCGTGGAAAGTGCCAAGGCCGCAGCGTCTGCCGCAAAAAAGCCTGAAGCCGCCCCTGCCGCAGCCAAACCGACGAAGGCCGAAGCCCCGGCGCCCAAGGCCGCTGTCGCCAAGGCCAGCGCAGCCCCCAAGGCGGCTGCCCCGAAGGCCGCTGCCCCGAAGGCGGCCGCTCCCAAGGCATTTGAAACCAGGGCGGCAGAGCCCAAGGCTGCTGCACCCAAGGCTGCGACCACGTCACGCACGCGGACCAGCGCTGCCAGGACAGCCTCGGCAGGAGCAACCGCCAAGGCCACCAAGGCAGCCGCCCCGAAAGCGGCCAGCAGCCGCACCACGGCAACGACCAAGGCCAAGCCTGCCAGCAGCCGCAGCAAGGGCTGATTGAGGCAGCCCATGCCCGGGCCCTGCCAGGCTCGGGCATCCGCCCCGACCAGGGAATGCACCGGACGAGTCTTCTCGCCCCTCGCATCCCTGAATGAGCCCCCGGACAAGCTCCCCAGGCGCCCCCCGAACGAAAAAGCCGCCGATACGCTTTCTTCCGTATCGGCGGCTTTTTTGTGACCATGGGCCGTGACCTGCGGGCTTCCGGTTGTCACGCCCCGCGCCCGAGGATGACGGGCAGGCACGGGCGACAACAACCAGCGTCCGAAGCAGCCTCCGGTGCGGGCGATCAGTTCACCCGGCCGATGACTCCTTCTGCCAGCCAGTCCATCTTCTGCATGACGGTATCAGACATCACGCCACCCAGCTGACGAACCTTGCCGTCATTGGCGCGCAGCTCGCCCTCGAAGACGTGTCGGTGTCCGCGCATGAGCTGCAGGCGCACGGCGTTGATCCGCCGGCGCACCGCCTGCGACACGGGCGCAGGCCCCAGCTCCAGTCGCACCATGCCGTCGGCCAGACCGCCCCAGGTATGGTCCGGCTCCCACTTGCCTTCCAGCAGCTTGCGGGTGCGCTCCAGGTAGTAGGCATTCCAGCTGGGCAGCACGGTCCCCAGCAGCAGGTTGCGCGGCACGATCTTGCTGTAGTCGCCCTGGAAACCGATCAGCTTCAGCTTGCGGTCACGCGCCACCTCGGCCACCGCCACGGTGTCGGTGTGCTGGGTGAACACATCGGCCCCCTGCGACAGCAGGCTGTAGGTGGCCTCACGCTCCAGCCCCGGATCACGCCAGTTGTTGGTCCAGTACACCCGCACCGTGATCTTGGGGTTCACCGAACGTGCGCCCAGCGTGTAGGCGTTGATGCCCTGCAGCACCTCGGGAACCGGCACAGGGGCAATGTAGGCCAGCACACCGGCCTTGCTGGCGTGGGCTGCCAGCATGCCGGCCAGATAACGGGCCTGGTAGTAGCGGGCGTTGTAGGTGCCCACGTTGTCGGCCGTCTTGAAGCCGGCGTTGCTTTCGAAGCGCACCGAGGGGTAGTCGCGCGCCACGCGCACAATGGCGTCCATGAAGCCATAGGCGGTACCGAACACCAGCTGGCAGCCATCGGCACACATCTTGCGCAGCACCCGGTCGGCGTCCTTGCCTTCGGTCACGCGCTCGGCCGGCACCAGCTCGATGCGATTGCCCAGCTGCCGCTTCAGGTACTGGGCGCTGAGCGCATGCAGGTGACTGGCCGAATACGGATCGATCGGGCCGTCATACAGAAAGCCCACCCGCAGCGGCCCGGACGCGGCACGGCTGGCTGCATGCCCTGCGCCCGCCGTGGCGGATTTGCCGGCAGTCGGACTGGCGGCTGCATGATTGCCATGAGCAGCCCCGGCGGCCTTCCGGTCAGTTCCTTCGGCAGCCCGCGCGGACAGCGGCAGGCCGGCCTGCGACAGCAACAGCCCGCTGCCAGCAGCCAGCAGCAGGCGACGACGATTCGTTTGCGACATCTTGAGAGATTCCGGATTCATGGACATTGGGCAGAATCAGCGACCGGCAGGCACCTGGCCCTCGACCCCTTTCACATAGGTCATCAGACCTTCCAGGAAACGGTCATCGCCCACCTTGCCGGACGGCAGCAGCTCACGGTCATCCACCGTCACCAGCGGCCCTTTCCAGATCTGCAGCGTGCCGTCGCGCAGCGCCTTGCGCTTTTCCTCGACGGCAGCCCGAGCCTCGGGCGTCAGCTTGTCGGACAGGGCCACCAGGTCCACACGGCCGTCACGCAGCCCCTGCCAGGTGGGCGCGGGCTTCCAGCGCTTGTCCAGCACCTGCTGCACCGTCTGCACATAGTAGCTGCCCCAGTCGAAGACCACCGACCCCAGATGCGCCTTGGGCGCGGCCTGGCTCATGTCGGCAGCCCAGCCGAAGGCATATTTGCCCACCCGCTCGGCCTGCTTCAGCGGGTCGGTCGTGGCGGTGTTATAGATGATCACGTCCGCACCACCGCCGATCAGCGTCTGGGTGGCCTCGGTCTCGCGCAACGGGTCCGACCAGCCGTTCACCCAGGCCACCTTCACGCGCGCCGTGGGATTGACCGACTGCGCCCCCAGCGCAAAGGCGTCGATGTTGCGGACAACCTCGGGAATGGGTACCGGCGCCACGAAGCCCACCGTGTCGGTCTTCGTCATCTTGCCGGCAGCCACACCGGCTAGGTACACCCCCTCGTAGGCACGCACGCCATAGGAACGGATATTGCCCGCGGACGTGCCCAGCCCGGCCACTTCCCAGCGCACATCCGGATATTCCAGCGCCAGACGCTTCATCAGCGCCTCGTAGGTGGCGCCGGTGCCGAAGATGAGCCGGTTGCCGTCTTCCACCAGCTTGCGGAAGGCCTTCTCGGCGTCGGCATCCTTCACGTTGTCCAGCACCGTCACGTCCACCCGATCACCCAGCTGCTTGCGCAGGGCATCGATGCCCTCCTGGTGCGAGCGCGACCAGCCGCTACCATCCGGCGTGGTGGGCAGCACGAAGCCGACCTTCAGTTCCGCCTCGGCCCTGGCCGCAGGTGCTGCCTTGGCAGTGCTGTCCTGATGCGCAGCCGGTGTGCCCTGCGTGGCGGGCGCTTTCTGATCGGCCGGTGCATCCTGTCCGGCCGGAGCCTTCTGCTCGGCCGCAGCGCCTTGCCCGGCGGCCGCCTTCTGTTCTGAAGTGGCGCCCTGCTCGGCCGAAGCCTTCTGACCCGAAGCAGCCTCTGCCTGTCCGGCGGCCTTGTCGGCCGCAGCGGCAGAAGGCTGGGCCTTTTCGGGCTGGTCCAGGGCGGGCTGGGCCGCCAGCGGCGCAGCCAGCACCAGCATCACGGCCGCCGCCAGCGGCGCGGTCTT
>CAUVLK010000015.1:0-16074 GCA_963552635.1 uncultured Lautropia sp.
CTGGACGTGATCTACATCGCCTCGCCGCACGACTCCCACCACGCCTGGATGAAGGCTGCCGTGCAGGCCGGCAAGCACGTGCTGTGCGAGAAGGCTATCACGCTGAACGCCCGGCAGCTGGCCGAGGTGGTGCTGCTGGCCCGCGCGCAGGGCGTGGTGGTGGCCGAGGCGATGACCATCTATCACATGCCGCTGTACCGCCGATTGCGGGCGCTTGTGGATTCGGGGGCGCTGGGCAGGGTGCGGCTGGTGCAGGTGAACTTCGGCAGCTGGCGGGTGCTGGATCCGCAGAGCCGCTTCTTCAGCCGCGATCTGGCTGGCGGGGCACTGCTGGACATAGGCGTCTATGCCACGGCCTTTGCACGCTGGTTCCTGGATTCGGCCCCGCATCAGGTGCTGACCACGGTGGAGATGGCGCCGACGGGCGTGGACGATCAGTCGGGCATCATCCTGAAGAACGACCGGAACCAGCTGGTGGTGATGGCGCTGAGCCTGCGGGCGAAGCAGCCCAAGCGGGGCGTGGTGGTGTGCGAGAAGGGCTATATCGAGATCAATGAGTATCCGCGCGCCGACGAGGCGACGGTGCACTGGACGGATGACGCGCGTTCGGAAACGATCCGCGTGGGTCGGCGCGAGGATGCGTTGCGCTACGAGGTGGCGGACATGCAGCATTATCTGGACATGCGCCAGGGTGGGGGCGACGGGGTGCCGCCATCGCTGCGGGAGGCGGGGGTGGAGACGCCGATGCCGGACGACGAGGTGCGGCAGCTGACGCTGAGTCGGGATGTGATGTCGGTGTTGACGGAGGTTCGACGGCAGTGGGGGTTGGTGTATCCGGGGGAGTGATGGCTGGATCGGGCTGCGGGTGTGGGCGGGGCTGCGAGGTGGGTTCCGTTCTTGCATGGACGGCGCCAGGACGGATGGTTGGGCTTCGAGATGGGTTTCGGACTTGCGCGGACGGAGCCGGGGCACTGCGGCATCTACCTCCTCACAACCGCAAGCGGTAATGGATTCGTCGGCAGATACCTCCGCGCCCCGGCTCCTTGCGGCTTGCGGGTCGGAAAGTTGGGTTCCAGCATCTGATCTGTCGGCGGATATTTCCGCGGCCCGGCGGGCGCCTTGTGGCTTGCGGGCCAGGCAGTGCTCTGAGGAGGGGGGCTGTTCTGGTGTGGGTTTGTGCCTAAGGTACAGTGATCATTTATTTTCTTTTTCTGAGCGTATTCAAGGAGCGCCTGAATGCAGTTGGCGACATGGAATGTCAATTCGTTGAAGATGCGTCTGCAGCATGTGCTGGACTGGCTGGCGGCCAATCCGGTGGATTTCCTGTGTCTGCAGGAAACGAAGCTGACGGATGACAAGTTTCCGAAGGACGAGATCGAGGCGGCGGGGTATGGGGTGATCTTTACCGGGCAGCCGACGTACAACGGGGTGGCGCTGCTGTATCGGAAGGAGGTGGGGTATGTGCCGGATGGGGTTCAGCTGAACAATCCGCTCCATGAGGATGTGCAGCGGCGGCTGGTGTCGGCACGGTTCCAGACGGCGGCGGGGCCGGTGCGGGTGATCGGGGCGTATTTCCCGAATGGGCAGGCGGTGGGCAGTGAGAAGTATGTCTACAAGCTGGGCTGGATTGCGTCGCTGCAGGAGTGGATTGCGCAGCTGCGACGGGATGAGCCGGATACGGGAGTGATTCTGGCTGGGGATTTCAATATTGCGCCGGCGGATGCGGATGTGCATGATCCGGCGGTGTGGGGCGATGGCATTCTGGTGTCGGGGCCGGAGCGAGAGGCCCTGCAGGGGCTGCTGGCGCTGGGACTGCATGATGCGTTCCGGCTCTTCGAGCAGCCGCCGAAGCTGTTCAGCTGGTGGGACTACCGGGCGCTGGGCTTTCGGCGCAATGCGGGGCTGCGCATCGACCTGATTCTGGTGTCGGACGAGCTGAAGCCGATGGTGGGGCGCTGCTGGATCGACAAGGGGCCGCGCAAGCTGGAAAAGCCCAGCGACCACACGCCGGTGGTGGTGGAGTGGGGCGCTGCTGCTGCCTGATTCCTTGCCGTTACAGCCAGGCCTTCATCCACCCCAGGCCGTCGCGGGTGGCATGGGGCGCCTGGCCTCGGGCGGGGCGGTATTCGCAACCGATCCAGCCTTCGTAGCCCAGCTCGTCCAGCAGGCGGAAGAGATGGGGGTAGTTCACTTCACCGGTGTCGGGTTCGTGGCGGTCAGGTACGCCGGCAATCTGGATGTGGCCGACGCGACCCGTGGGAATGAGGCGGCGCAGCAGCACGGAGAGATCGCCCCGGATGATCTGCAGGTGGTAGAGGTCCAGTTGCAGCTTCAGTGCGGGGTTGTGTTCCAGCAGGGCCTCAGCCGTGTCCAGCGAATCCAGCAGGTAACCCGGCATGTCGCGGCTGTTGATGGGTTCGATGAGAATCTGCACGCCCGCCTGGGCGGCCAGGGTGGTGGCCCGCTGCAGGTTCTGCTGCCAGCACGCCAGGGTATCTGCGGTGACGGGTTTCAGGCCTGCCATGACATGGATGCGCGGGCAGTGCAGCGTTCGGGCGTATTGCAGGGCGCGCTCAATGCCCTGCAGGAATTCCGCTTCGCGGCCGGGCAGGGCCGCCAGACCACGTTCACCCGCTTCCCAGTTGCCGGGCGGAGCATTGAAGAGTGCCTGCTGCAGGTCGTTTTCCTTCAGCAGGCGGGCCAGGGTTTCGGCCTCATGCTCGTAGGGGAACAGGTATTCCACAGCCCGAAAGCCGTCCCGGGCGGCGGCGGCAAAGCGTTCCGGGAAGGGAAGGTCGGTGTACAGGAAGGAGAGGTTGGCGGCGAATCGGGGCATGGTGGGTTCTGGATGGAAGGCTGTACGTGGCGGGCTGCATCCGGAGGCTGAGTGCGGGAGCTGGCATGCAGAATCAAGATATCTCTGAACGGCTGACGAGCATACAGTACCTGCCCCTGCGCATTCAGTACGAAGCCCGCTTCACGCCAGGGACGGCGGGATCAGACCAATCGCACCGTTGAAGTGTCTTGGCGTGAGATGTGCGGGCTGATGCCCAAGGCGCATTGCTTGGGCGTGATGCCGGTGTGGCCGCGGAATATGCGGCTGAAGTGGCTGAGGTTGGCGAAACCGCAGCAGACGGCGGTCTCGGTGACGCTGATGCCACGCTTGAGCATGGCGACCGCGGCGTTAAGTCGGATGCGTGTCAGGCATGCATGCACCGGGCAGCTGTAAAGTGCCTGGAAGCCTTGTTGCAAGCGTTTTTCGTTCAGGCCTACGGCGCGTGCCAGTGACTGAACGGTCCACTCTTGGCTGTAGTTCTGCTCCAGCAGCGCCCGCGCTTCGATTAGTCGTTGCCGGTCACCCGGTACGGGCAGCGGTATGTCGGCCTGCTCCAAGTTTTCCTGTACGAAGCAGGCGATGGCTTCCATGGCCTTGGCGCGCAGGTACAGGTCGCGGGACAGGCAAGGGCCAGCATGGCTGCAGACGAAGCCGAGCAAGTCGCAGGCTACACGTTGCAACGTGCTGGAGGATGGCACAACGCCGAGGAAGGCGTTGATATGCGGCTGGTCGCCTGCCAGCGTACGGGCGCGGCGGCGCAGTCCGTCCATGTTCAGCCCAGTCAGGCTGGTCATAGCGTCTGCCGGCATGTGAATGCTGACCAGGCGGAAGGTACTGTTGGTCTGGCCATCAAGCACATCCCAGCCGGAGGCCGGTTCACCCGAGGCCATCAGGATGGTGGAGCCAGCGCTGACATTGACGACCGCGCCGTCGTCGAAGGCGGTTTGCATGTGTCCTTCAAGCAGGATATTGACGCTGAAGGCAGCAGGGCCAGATGCCTGGAATGACCAATTGCTGCCTGGACGGCCGCTGATGCAGCTGATGTAGAGTCCTTCGCTGGACTGATACGTATGCACGGCATGCCGCCAATTCTTTGGCACGCCTTCAAGACTACCTTCCTGAAGTTTGCTCGGATCAAGTGCATGATCCGAGGTCGGCTCGCTGATCAATGCCATAAATATATCCTGAAAGCATCAAATTTTTTCCGTAAACCGTTAGCGCAGTTTGCTTGGATTCTCAACAATAACAATTCTCAGTATACACGGGAGATGGCCCTTGAACACTTGGATTCATCATGTGAATAGCGGGCCCGCCGAGTATCCACTCAACATGACAGCTGTTCGAGCCGCGAATTTTTTCGTCGTATGTCCACGATTTCTTCTGCTTCGCACCGCCTGACGTCGGCTCGTGTGCTGCTGGCTATTGCCGGCATCTACATCAGCCAGACCATCGTCACAGCATTGGCCACACAGGCGTTGCCATCGTTGTTGCGCAGCGAGGGCGCTTCGCTGACGGTTGCAGGGTTGACTGCCTTGTTATGGGTGCCGTGGGGCATTCGCTTTCTCTGGGCGCCCTGGATAGAGCGCAGGCGCCTTCCTTTGGGGCGACCGGAGCGTCGCTCGTGCGCCCTGGTACTGGCGGGGCAATGGATTATGGCAGCCATTCTGGCGGGGATGGGGCTGGCAGGTTGGATGAGCCATGCGCCGCTGGGCAGCTTTGCTGTGTGGCTGCTGGGTAGTCTGCTGCTGGTGGCGTTGGTATCGGCCAGCACTGATGTGGCCTGTGATGGTTTTACGGTGGAACAATTGGCGGGAAAGTGGCGTGGCTGGGGTAACGTGGTGCAGGTAGGCGGCAGCTATGTTGGCGCAATGCTCGGCGCCGGTGGTTTTTTGCTGGTAGCGGACAAGGCGGGCTGGCCTGTAGCGTTGGTGGCTGTAAGTTTGGCCGTCGTGCTGCTGGGGCTACCTATGCTGCTGCTGCGTGAGCCGCCGCGCGATGCTGCGCTGGACACGGATCATCGTCCCAGTCTGCTGAACGCTTTGCGTCGCTCCCAGGTGCGCATGGGCCTGTTGTTGATGCTGCTCTCCAGCATTGGCGTACGTCTGACGCTGGGCATGTTTGGTCCCTTTCTCCTCGACAAGGGGCTTAGCTTGGAGCAACTGGGCTGGTTGTTCGGTTCGTTGCATATCGGCGCGGGCTTGACCGGCGCGATGTTGGGCGGGTTACTTGTGCGGGCCGCGCCGGGCTGGCGGGCGGTGTGGATAGCGGTAAGCCTGGAGGCGTTTGTGCTGATAACGCTGACCTTGGCGGCATCCTCGGCTCCTTTGCCGGTGCTGATGGCTCTGGTGGGGCTGATGCTTGCGGCTCTGGGCTTTGTTTGGGTGGCCCTATATTCGGCACTGATGAACCTGACGTCTCCCTTGCAGGCGGGGGTGGATTTCACGGTGTTTCAAAGTGCCGATGCGCTGCTGGCGATGGCGGGTGGCGTGGCCGGCGGCTGGTTGGCTGAGCATCTGGGCTATTACTTCTGCTTTGGTCTGGCAGCGGGGCTATCGATCGTCGCTGCTGTTCTGGTTCGGCATCACGCGCGCCTGGAACAAGCCGTGCCTTCGTCGTCTCAAGGAGCTGTCCATGTCGGATAGGCTAGAGGCTGGATTGTGCGGTGGGGTCTGGGCCATTATGCGACCGGTA
This sequence comes from uncultured Lautropia sp., assembly GCA_963552635.1. GTDB lineage: Bacteria > Pseudomonadota > Gammaproteobacteria > Burkholderiales > Burkholderiaceae_E > Lautropia. The sequence continues at coordinate 5,528 of CAUVLK010000015.1, forward strand.
CAAGGTCAGATCCGCTTTGCCATGATCTTGGCAGGCCTGAGTTCGGTCTGTACGCTCGGTGTGCTGGCCTTGCTGGCCTTGCTGGCCTTGCTGGCCTTGCTGGCCTGGTCAGTGGCCGCCCTGCTGGCCGAGCCGGGCCGCTGGCCCTGGCTGCCGTTTGGGCTGGCGGCGACGTTGACGGTTCTGGCTTTCGTGTTGCGGCTGTCGGCATTCAATCAGTCGCATTACGCGGCCTTCAGTCTGGAAACCCGGCTTCGTACCGATCTGGCCCGGCATCTGGCGCGAGTGCCGCTGGGCTATGTGCAGCAGACAGGCTCCGGTGCGCTGGCCAAGGTGATGATGGACGACGTGAAGGCATTGCACGTGTTCGTGGCGGACAGCACACCGTTGTATGCGCGGGCTTACGTGTCGCCGGTACTCACCTTCATACTGCTTTGGTGGCTGGACTGGCGTCTGGCACTGGCGGCCACTGCGGTGCTGGCCATCGGTATGGCAGCGGTGTCGCTAGCCATGCGCGGCAGTGGCGAAATGATGCAGCGCTATCACGTCGCAGGAGAGAATGTAAGCAAGGCGATCGTCGAATATGTTCAGGCGATGCCGGTGGTGCGAACCTTCGATACTGGCACGACCACGTTCCAGCGCTATCAGCGTGCGCTTGATGCGTTCATGTCGGTGGTACTTGCGTGGTACCGCATGGCCGGTTTTCCTTCGCGGTTGTCGGTGGCAATCCTCAATCCCCTGCCGACGCTGGTAGTGCTGGCATGGCTGGGCGGATGGTTGATCAGCCGTGACGCAATGGATGTGGTCACTTGGCTGGCCGTACTGTTGGTGGGCACCGGCATGGCCGAGTCGCTGCTGCCGTTGATGTCGCTCAGGCATCTGGTCGCCAGGATACAGATGAGTATCCACCGCATCCAGGAGGTGATGGCCGAGCCGGAGCTGTCCTTGCTGCAGGCGCAGCAGTCCAGGGAGCCGATGGATAGGGCGGTCTGCTTCGATCAGGTGGATTTCCGCTACACCAGCGATGGGCCTTTGGTGTTGCAGGGCGTGAGCTTCGAGGTGCCACAGGGTACGGTGACGGCTCTGGTCGGGCCATCTGGTGCGGGTAAGACCACGGTGGCCAGGCTGATTCCGCGCTTCTGGGATGTCAGCGCGGGATGCATCAAGGTCGGCGGCGTGGGGGTGCGCGAGATGCAGCCCGACGTGCTGATGCAGCACGTCGCATTCGTGTTCCAGGACTCTTTTCTGTTTGCTGACACTATTGCCAACAACATTCGCCTCGGACTGGAGAGTGCAACGATGGAGGATGTGAAGGCCGCAGCACGCGCCGCGCAGGCGCACGAGTTCATAGAACGGCTGCCGCAAGGCTACAACACGCCCGTTGGCGAACGTGGCGTGTTCCTCTCTGGCGGGCAGTGCCAGCGCATTACCATCGCCCGAGCCATTCTACAGAATCGACCCATTCTGGTGCTGGACGAAGTCACCGCCTTTGCTGATCCGGAAAACGAGGCTGCGCTGGTGGCGGCGCTTTCCAACCTGATGCGGGGAAAAACGGTGCTGATGGTGGCACATCGACTCTCCACTATTCGCAATGTAGACCAGATTCTGGTGTTCGACCAAGGGCGGCTGGTCGAGCAGGGCCGGCACGATGCCCTGGTGGCTCAAGGCGGTGTATATGCGCGGATGTGGAGCAACTATGAGAAGGCGCAGGGCTGGGCGCTGCTGGGAACACGGACATGAGCATTGCAGAACCTGGTCAGCGCATCACGCCCCTATACAAGACCTGGCATCAGCTGATGAGCATTGCTCGCGGCCGTGCCCCCAGGCTACGCGCCAGCCTGATCAGCCTGGCCTTGGCCGCCATTGTGCAGGGTCTGGCGCTGGCATGCCTGATACCGCTGTTTCAGGCCTTGATACCGAGAGTCCGTTGGCCGGTGGCGCTGCCCTGGTTGCTGGCAATGACGGCGTTGATGCTGACAAGTACAGTGATCCGCTGGTGGGCGCAGGGTTTCGACTACCGAGGCGACATGGTGCGTAGCACCTATGAGCTGCGTTCCGAACTGGGTGCGCAACTGCGCCGCATTCCGCTGGAGGTGCTGCAGGACAAGCGTGCTGGCAGTGTCAACGCAACCTTGCTGGGGAACGTGGACGAGACCCTCAGCTACATCCTGACCATTGCCAACATGATGGCGAGCGCCCTGTTCACGCCGGTCACGGTGGCGCTGGTGGTCTTGTACTTCGATTGGCGCATGGGAGTGATCCTGCTGCTGGTATTCCCTTTGCTGATTCCGTTGTACCGCTGGCGTCGCCCCGCCTATGGACGGGGCATGCGCATGCTGGCTGATGCCCATGAGCGGGTCAGTTCGGACATTCTCGAATACGTCCAGGGGTTACCGGTACTGCGGGCGGCATGTTGTACCGGAGAAAAGGCCGAGTACCTGCACGCCAGCTTCGTACAACTGGAGAAGATCCAGACCATCGGCCAGCAAAAAGGTGCCAAGCCAAACCTGATCCTGGCGACGGTGATGGAGCTGGCGATCCTGCTGGTGGTGTTCTCGGGTGCACTCTTCGTCGTGCAAGGGTCGTTGGACATTGTCGTGCTGGCGGCGATGATGGTGATCGCCTTGCGCTTTGCTGAACCGCTGGCGACCTTCGTGCTGTATGCCAAGGTAATCGACTTGGTCGAGGCGGCACTGGGCAAGATCGACGCCATGCTCGGGATTGCTCCGTTGTCGCAGCAAACACCCTCGCGGGTTCCTGAACGGTTCGATGTCGCCTTTGAGGGCGTGCGCTTTGCCTATGCTTCATCCAGCAATCTGACGCTGCGTGATCTGTGCGCCCGCTTGCCCGAGCACAGCCTGACGGCGCTGGTTGGCCCTTCAGGCTCCGGCAAGTCCACGGTGACACGTCTGTTGATGCGCCACGCCGATCCGCAGGCTGGGCGTATCGTCATCGGCGGCGTGGACATCCGCGCCATCGCGCCGGAGACTCTCAATGGCCTGATCTCGGCAGTGTTCCAGGACGTGTACCTGTTCGACGACAGCATCATGGCCAACATCCGCATGGCCCGACCAGAGGCCAGCGACGAGGAGGTCGAAGCGGCCGCCCGTGCTGCCTACTGCCATGAGTTCGTCACCCGTCTTCCCGAGGGGTACCAGACGCGGGTGGGAGACATCGGCGGCAGGCTGTCGGGCGGCGAACGTCAGCGCATCAGCATTGCTCGCGCAATTCTCAAGAACGCCCCCATCGTCATTCTTGACGAGCCGACCGCATCATTGGACGCCGAGAGTGAAGTAGCCGTGCAGCGCGCCATTGACGAACTTGTGCGCGAGCGTACGGTAATCGTCATTGCGCATCGCTTGTCCACCATTGCCGCTGCCGAGCAGATTCTGGTGATCGATGACGGCTGTGTGGTCGAGTCAGGCAGGCATGCCGATCTGTTGGCTAGCAATGGTCGCTATGCGCAGATGTGGCGGGCCCAGCAGAGCGTCAAGCATTGGCATGTGGGGGAGTCATGATGATTTGCCATTCCATGATGTAAGGAGGAGCCTTTAACCATGCGTTTCCAACTTAGGATTCTTAGTATTGCGATGCTGTCCATCCATTTCATGTCATGGACGTGTGAAATTCACGCGCGAAGTGTGTCGCGAACTGATGATGGGTCTGCAGTTCTTGCCCCTGTGGTCGTCTCAGCCAGCAAGCGCGGCCAAACCTTGGGAAGGCTTAATGGTTCTGCCAGCGTGGTCGACCGCACGTCGCTGGATGATGACCAGGTGACGTCTACCTTGGAGTTGAGTCGTGTTTTTCCAGAGTTGTACACGTCGCACAGCGCGACGTTCCTGTTCCCGATCATCACGCTGCGCGGCGTAACCTCGGCGCAGGATTTCTACAACCCAGCGCTGACGGTGTATGTGGATGGCGTGCCACAGCTGTCGACCTTTGCCGCCCAGTCCTTGCTGGGCGTCGAGCAGGTGGAGCTGCTCAAGGGGCCACAAGGTACGCTGTATGGCAAGAGTGCCCAGGGTGGCGTGCTCAATATTGTGTCCCGAAAGCCGGGCAGAATTCCCGAATTCGCTGCACGTGCTGGAGTATCGAATCGGGATGGCTATCAATTGCAGGTCGAGGGCTCAGGCCCATTGATTGAGGATCTTCTGTATGGTGCAGTCTCTCTCCTGGGTAATGACGTCAATGGCGACCTGCGGAGCGATGTGATCGGCAGCGATCAGCTGGGAGGCGTGCGTTCGCGTGCCGGCAATGCCAAGCTTCGCTTGGCGCCGAGCGGCAGTCCATGGGAAGTGTGGATGACCGCTGGCCGAGATTGCGCCACGGGCGACCAGGAAGCCTACACGCTGTTCGACGACTACAAGTCGCGGAGGGCCTACGTGCTGTCCAACCTTCCGGACGCCTACCGTAATTTCTATCAGAAGCGCTGCGCCAACAGCGCCGCCGTCAATGGTCAATATGATTTCGGCATCTGGCGCTTGAACGCTGTTGTCAGTAGCCAACGGGTGCATACAGAACGTCAATGGCCGCTGGATGCGTATTTCCCACAGTTTGCCGAGCATTGGAAACAGAATACCCAGGAATTGCGCCTGTCGACACGTTCTCCGCAACAAGGGGAGGCGTCTTCCCGCGTCTGGGACGCAGTGTTCGGCCTTTATCGGCAAGAGGTGGATATGTCACGCGGTTACCAGTTCGACATGGTGCTTCCCAGTTTTGTCAGAGTCATGGATTCGTCGTCCGGCAACCACAGCGAAGCTCTGGCAGCCTACGGTGACGTGACCTGGCATCTGAGCCCCACGGCTGACACCATGGCAGGTCTGCGCGTTAGCCGGGACGAAGCCAATACCCGCTTCCAGGGCGGCACGATGGGCGGTAACTTCCAGGGGCAGGCTTCCAGTGATCAGACGACGTGGCTCGGCCACTTGGCCGCAGGCTACCAGTTCAGCCCCAATTGGCGAGGCTACATTAATGTGGCGCAGGGCTACAAGCCACTGGGATATAACCTGGCACCATCAAGTGTGGACGACGCTACCGGATATGGTCGGGAACGTTCGATCAGCTACGAGGCAGGCATGCGCTACGCGGGGTATGAGGTAAACGGCAGTATCGCCCTCTACCGGGTGGACAGCAAGGATGTGCAGCTCTACGGCGACGGAGATATGGGTAACCAGACGCTGAGGAACGTGGGAGATACTCGCTCGGTGGGCATGGAGTTCAATACCGAATGGAACGTCACTCGGCAATGGGCGCTCAGTGTGGGAGGTTTCATCAATAAGGCGACTTTCCGTCGCTTCGAGAATTCCAGAGCATGTACCGGTTGTGTGCACAACGATGTGCCGATGGTACCCAAGTATGGCATGACGCTGGCCGTGAGGGGGGATGTTTCCGTGAGTGATACTGTCCTGCGACCACAGCTGACCGTGCGCCGCGTGGGGGCACATTACTTTGATAGTGCCAATACTCTGCACCAGGGCGCATACACCGTCGTGGATGCGGGGTTGGGCTGGCAACCGACCCACAATTTGGAATTGATGTTCTACGCCCAGAACCTGATGGATCAGGACTATCGAACCTATGGCTTCTCTTATGGCACTACGGGCAACTTTGCGCAGATTGCACCCGGCCGGACAGTAGGTGTGACGGCGACCTACCTGTACTGAATGCCCTCCATGTGAAACCGTCTGATGATAAGGCGTCAGTCGGACTTGTGGTGCGCCAGCAGATTCTGTAGATACTCGGCCAGCACCACGGCGTTGTTGTGGGTTTCGTCATGGGCGGCGTACAGCAGCGTGAGGGTGCCTTGCCGGGCGATGTCCAGCAGCGGCTGCAATGCCGAAAGATTGGCAGAAAGTTCGGTTTCGTATTTCTTTCGGAACTCCTGCCAGCGTTCAGGGTCGTGGCCGAACCAGTGGCGCAGCTCGCTGCTGGGAGCCACGTCCTTGATCCAGAGCTGGAAGGAGGCGTCTTCCTTCTTCATGCCCCGGGGCCACAGCCTGTCGACCAGTACGCGCGTGCCTTCTCCGGCAAGCGTTGGGGCGTAGACGCGACGAGTCTGGATGACGTGGACGGGTTGGGACATGTGGGACCTCCTTGTTCCGGGGTGGTGTTTTGCCTGGAAGTGGCGCCTGCATGAGGGGCTGCATGCGTGTCGGTTCGCAGGCACCCTGTGTGGCGGGTTTTTCCCCGGATTCAGCGTTCAGTATAGACCGAGTCGAAGAAGGCCCTCTCCAATGCCACGGCGCGATGGAAGAAGCGACGTGCCTCGTCCTGCTGTTCGACGGGGATGGTTGCGCCGACACGATCCAGTTCGCTGCGCAGCCAGGCCACGAAGTCGCGGAAGAAGTCGTTGGCGTGCAGCGTGATCCATTCGGCGTGCTGGAACTCGGGGGGAAGGGCACGTCCGGGCTGATCAGCCCATTCCAGGTACAGGCCTTCGGCCACGCAAAGCACGGCCAGCGCACTGGCGTAGCGGCGGGTTTCGGCAGCCTCGGACATCAGCTCCTGGAACTGCAGGGTGACGTTGTCCAGCGTGGGGGTGGTGCGCTCGATGGCGGGCACCCGCAGCAGGTCGAAGCAGCGCTGGAAATAGGTGTTCTCGTCGCTGGTGATCATGGCAGCGAACTGTGAGAAGCGAACGCGCGCCGCGTACTGGTCGGCCGATGCGATGGCTGCGCCCAGCAGGGCGACGAAGCGATCGACGAACTGGTAGTCCTGTACCAAGTAGTGGCGCAGGTGCTCGTTGGCGAGCGTGCCGGCAAAGATCTCGTCGACGAAGCGGTGCTGGATGGCGGCCTGCCAGTCTTCCTGGCATTCGGCGCGCAGGAGCTGGGAAAACGGGGCGGGGGCGTTCATGGGGGTCTCCTCTTCATGTTGGATGCGGGGCGGGCGTCGCGGGCTCTGGCCGTGGCGACGCAGGCGAGTTGTCGTTGGCCTCAGGCGCATCCGGACCGTGGCCGGAGCGTCTGGTGCGCCGTCATGGACTACTAAAGCCGCATCGGGATCGTGACCGGGCCGTCGTTGACGAGTGCCACCTGCATGTTGGCTCCGAAGCGGCCGGTGGCCACGTCGGGGTGCAGGCGGCGGGCTTCGGTCACGAAGGCATCATACAGCGCTTCGCCCTGGGCGGGCGAGGCGGCGCCGATGAAGCTGGGACGATTGCCCTGCCGGGTGTCGGCGGCCAGCGTGAACTGGCTGACGATGAGCAGGCCGCCGCCCACGTCCTGCACGCTGCGGTTCATCCGGCCGGCCTCGTCGGAAAAGATGCGCAGTTTCAGCAGCTTGGCCACGGCCTTGTAGACCGTCTCCGTGGTGTCTGCGGGTTCGGCGCAGACGAAGGCGAGCAGCCCCGGGCCGATGCTTCCATGGGGCTGGCCGTCGATATGGACGCTGGCCTGGGCGACGCGCTGGATGAGCAGGTGCATGATGAGGGGCTCCGGATGGATGAAGGTTGCCGCCGAGGACAGATGAGACGCCAAGGGGAAACAGGGTGATGATAAGCCCCTGGGTAAACCCGTAGCCTGCCGGGTGGGTAAACTCCGGGAAAATCTTCTCCTCTCCTTCAATCATGAATCAGGTTGCCACGCCCGAACCGTCTTCTTCCGGGGCCGATTTCGTGAAATCGCGCCGATCGTCGATCATCGCCGCCATCTTCCTGATGGCCACGTCGGCCATTGGCCCGGGGTTCATCACGCAGACGGCAACCTTCACCACGAAGCTGGGACCGGCGTTCGCTTTCGGCATTCTGGCGTCGGTTCTCATCGACTTCGTGGTGCAGCTCAATGTCTGGCGCATGATTGCGCTGTCGCGGCGCAATGCGTCGGCGCTGGCCAATGCGGCACTGCCGGGCAGCGGCCATGTGCTGGCGCTGCTGGTCATCTTCGGCGGGCTGGTGTTCAACGTCGGCAACATTGCCGGTGCCGGGTTGGGCCTGTCGGCGCTGCTGGGGCTGCCTGCCAAGTGGGGCGGGCTGATCAGTGCGGCGCTGGCCGTGGGCATCTTTGCGTCCAGCCGGGCCGGAGCGGCCGTGGACCGGCTGATCATCTGGCTGGGGCTGCTGATGATCGTGATGACGGCCTATGTGGCCTTCGTGTCGGGCCCGCCGGTGGGCGAGGCATTGAAGCAGATGGTGGTGCCGCAGCTGGTGGACTGGACGGCCATCACCACGATCGTGGGCGGAACGGTGGGCGGCTACATCACCTATGCCGGGGCACACCGGCTGCTGGATCGCGGCACGGTGGGGCCCGAGAATCTGGGCGCCGTCACGGCCGGGGCAGTCAATGGCATTGCCGTGACCGGGGTGATGCGCTTTCTGCTGTTCCTGGCCATTCTGGGCGTGGTGTCCAGCGGCGTGGTCATCGATGTGTCGGGCAAGGGAGCCAATCCGGCGGCACAGGCCTTCCAGGCTGCGGCGGGCGAGTTCGGGCTGCGGGTCTTCGGGCTGGTGCTGTGGGCTGCGGCCATCACCAGCGTGATCGGGGCAGCCTATACGTCGATGTCCTTCCTCTCGGCCTTCAAGGGTGACATTTCCGAACGGGCGCGCAACCGGGCCACCGTGGTGTTCATCGCCGTCTCGCTGGCCGTGTTCCTCCTCATGGGAACGGCTCCGGCTGCGCTGCTGGTGTTTGCCGGTGGCTTCAACGGGCTGATCCTGCCGCTGGGCATGACGATTTTCATGATCATCGGCTGGCGCCGTACCGACCTGCTGGGGGGCGTGTCCTATCCGAAATGGCTGCTGGTGCTGGGCACGGCCGTGTGTGCGCTGACGTGGTACATGGGCGTCGTGTCGGTCGGGCCGATCTTCCGGCTGCTGGCCGCGTGACGGATGAGGAACACGGTGCGACGAACCCTGGAGACTTCCCATGGCAAGAATTGACCTGAACAGTGACCTGGGCGAGAGTTTTGGCGCCTGGACGATGGGTGACGATGCAGCGATGCTGGAGATCGTCACGAGTGCCAATGTGGCCTGCGGCTTTCATGCCGGTGACCCGGCGGGCATTCTGAAGACGCTGCACGAGGCTGCACGGCGTGGCGTGAGCATCGGGGCACACGTGGCCTACCCGGACCTTTCCGGCTTCGGGCGACGCAACATGGATGTGGCGTCGGCCGATCTGCGGGCAGGGGTGATCTACCAGATCGGGGCACTGCAGGCGCTGGCACGCGTGGCAGGCACGCAGGTGCGCTACGTGAAGCCGCACGGTGCGCTCTACAACACCATTGCGCATGACCGGCGGCAGGCCACCGATGTGATCGAGGCCGTGAAGGCCGCGGATGATCGTCTGGCGCTGGTGGTGCTGGCGGGTTCGCCGCTGGTGGGCTGGGCGCGCGAGGCGGGGCTGACGGTGGTGGCCGAGGCCTTTGCAGACCGGGGCTATACGCCGGAAGGGACACTGGTGTCACGGCGCGAGCCCGGTGCGGTGCTGCACGATGCCGACCAGGTGGCTGAACGGATGCTGCGGCTGGTGCGCGAGGGCGTGGTGGAAGCCGTTGACGGCAGCCTGGCGAAGGTGGAGGCGGATTCGATCTGCGTGCATGGTGACAGTCCCGATGCGGTGGCCATGGCGCGCGCGGTGCGCCGGGTTCTGGCCGATGCGGGCGTGACGCTGGCACCGTTTGCCTGATCGGGAAAACAAGAAAAGGAAGCGCACATGCGTCTGTTGCCCGTCAATCTCGATGCCATCCTGGTGGAGCTGGCCGACCTGGATGAAACCCTGGCGCTTTTCGATGCACTGGAGGCGGATCCGATCGAGGGTGTGACCGAGCTGGTGCCGGCGGCGCGCACCATCCTGGTGCATTTCCTGCCGTGGGTCTGTCCGCTGCCCAAATTGGTGGCCGGCATTGCCGCGCGGCAGGGACGGCAGGGGCAGGCGCGGCAGGGAACGCTGGTGCGCATTCCGGTCCGCTACGACGGTGAGGATCTGGCCGAGATGGCCGATCATCTGGGGCTGTCGGAGGAAGAACTGGTGCGGCGGCATGCGGCTTCTGTCTGGCAGGTGGCGTTCACCGGCTTTGCGCCGGGCTTTGCTTATCTGTCGGGGGGCGATCCGGTATTCAATGTGCCGCGTCGCGCCAGTCCGCGCACGCGCATCCCTGCGGGCTCGGTCGGGCTGGCCGGTACCTTCAGCGCCGTGTACCCGCGTGCCACGCCCGGGGGATGGCAGCTCATCGGTACCACCGATGTGCCGATGTGGGATCTGGCACGTACACCGCCGGCGCTGCTGCAGCCGGGGCAGCGCGTTCAGTTCGTGGATGTGGCGACGGAGGAAGGCGAGGCGTTGCAGCGCGAGGTCGTGCAGCAGCAAAGTGCGGTGGCGGGAGACGCTCGCCTGACGGCCGCTGTTGCAGCGGATTCCGGCTGCGGCAGCAAGGTGCGTGCCGGTTCCGTGGCGATGGCGGAGGATGCCGGAAGCCTTGGGCAGGATGTCCGCTGTGCCGGAGACGAGACCGCCGTGGCGCATGCCTTTGAAGTGGTGGCCACCGGTCTTCAGGCGCTTTTCCAGGATGCTGGTCGCCCGGGGCAGGCACGCCAGGGCGTGTCGGCTTCCGGG
>CAUVLK010000016.1:0-15622 GCA_963552635.1 uncultured Lautropia sp.
GAGGATGCCGCCATGCCCCTGCTCTGCTGGGCGCTGGCCGACGCGATCCGCAAGCTGCTGCGCATCCAGCAGGCCCTGCAGATCGAGCGCGTCGCTCCCGCCCAGGCCATGCGTGCCGCCGGCGTGTTCGGCAAGCGCGAGGCCATCATGCGCCAGGCCCTTCGTCGCCTGGATATCCAGACACTCGGACACCTGCTGCAGCAAGTGGCCCGGCTCGATAGAATGACCAAGGGTGTGGGCGGAACCGGTCCGGCCGCCGATCCCTGGTTCCACGCCGAGACCCTGCTGGTCGCGCTGGCCGGGGGGCACCTGCCCGGCCCGGTCGAACTGTCCGCGGCGCTGGCCGATGACTGAAACGTTCTGGATGCCGGCCGTAAAGTCCCGGCCACGACCTTTCGGTCAGCAGCGTCCGGCACGCCTGCCCCACGGGTCGCTCGTGGCTGCTGCGGCGCATGGACCTTCCCTCTGGCTTCTGGAGCTTTCCGATCCATGAACACACCCGACATGGCCACCTACATGGCCAACCTGGGCCGTGCCGCCCGGCACGCCAGCCACGACATGGCCCGGGCCAGCACGGCCATCAAGAACCGCGCGCTGCAGCAGCTGGCCCATGAGATCGATCGCAACCGCAGCCTGGTGCTGACGGCCAACGGCCAGGATCTGGCCAGCGCGCACAGCGCCGGCCTTGACAGTGCCTTCATCGACCGGCTGACGCTCACTCCCGAACGCATCGACGCCATGGTGGAGGGGCTGGCACAGATCATCGCCCTGCCCGACCCGGTGGGCGAGATCAGCGAGCTGCGCCAGCGTCCCAGCGGCATCCAGGTGGGCCGGATGCGCGTGCCGCTGGGCGTGATCGGCATCATCTACGAGTCGCGCCCCAACGTCACCGTCGATGCCGCAGCCCTGTGCCTGAAGGCGGGCAACGCCGCCATCCTGCGCGGTGGCTCGGAAGCCATCCACTCCAACCGCACGCTGGCCGCACTGATGAGCGAGAGCCTGGCCCGCACGGGGCTGCCGCCCTCGGCCGTGCAGCTCGTGAGCATGACCGACCGTGCAGCCGTCGACTACCTGATCCGCGACCGCGAATCCGTCGACGTGATCATCCCGCGCGGTGGACGCTCGCTGATCGAACACATCAGCGCCGAGGCGCGCGTTCCCGTCATCAAGCATCTGGACGGCATCTGTCACGTCTACATCGATGATTCGGCCGACGTGGACATGGCCGTGCGCGTGGCCGACAACGCCAAGACGCAGCGCTACGCTCCCTGCAACACGCTGGAGACACTGCTGGTGCATGAAGCCATTGCGCCCGAGGTGCTGCCGCGCCTGGGCAGCATCTACCGGATGAAGCAGGTGGAGCTGCGCGTCGACGAACACGGCGCCCGGCTGCTGCAGGAAGCGCAGATCGATTCGGTGCCCGCCACCGAGGACGACTGGCGTACCGAGTACCTGGCGCCGATCCTCGCCATCCGCGTGGTGAAGAGCCTGGATGAGGCCATTGCACACATCAACGAATACGGTTCGCACCACACCGATTCGATCATCACGCAGAACCATGCACACGGGATGCGCTTCCTGCGGGAAGTGGATTCCGCCTCGGTCATGATCAATGCCTCCACCCGCTTTGCCGACGGCTTCGAGTACGGCCTGGGTGCCGAGATCGGCATCTCCACCGACAAGCTGCACGCCCGGGGTCCCGTGGGTCTGGAGGGACTCACCTCCCAGAAATACGTCGTGTTCGGCCACGGCGAGATCCGGACCTGAACATGGGCACGAACCTCTATCTCTGGACCAAGGTCCTGCACATCGTGATGGTGACGAGCTGGTTTGCCGGGCTCTTCTACCTGCCACGCATCTACGTCAACCTGGCGCAGGTCGATCCGAAGGGTTCGTCCGCCGAATACCAGCGGCTGGTGGGCATGTCGCAGCGACTCTACCGCTTCATGCTGCCACTGGCCACGCTGGCCGTGCTCACCGGCCTGGTGCTGTACGTGGGCTTCGGCATCGGCATGGGGGCGGGCTGGATGCACGTCAAGCTCACCTGCGTGCTGCTGCTGATCGGCTACCACCACGGCTGCGGCCGCCTGCTGCGGAAGTTCGCGGACGGACAGCGTTCGCACTCCGAACGCTGGTTCCGCGTCTTCAACGAAGGCCCGGTCATCCTGCTGCTGATCGTGGTGGCCATGGTGATCATCAAGCCGTTCTGATCCTCTGCTGCCCTCCTCCTGCGCTGCCGGCCCGGATTCCTCCAGACCCCTCCTTTCATGATCGCCCTTCGCCCTGCCAGCCGCCACGCGGCCGAACCCGCCCGCAACAGGGCTGACCGACGAGACGCCCCACGACGAGACGCCCCCGCGCGCGACGAGGCCCCCACCTCTCCTTCGGCCGGCACCTTCCATTATTTCTGTCCGTGCCCGCGCGGGCTGGAAGCGGCGCTGGTCGACGAGCTGCGCGCCCTGGGTGCACACGACATCGACACCCGGCCGGGCGGGGTCGGCTGCCGGGGCGACCTGAAGCTGGCCTACCGCATCAACCTGGAAGCACGGCTGCCCAGCCGCGTGCTGCTGCGCCTGCTGGACGCAGCCTGCCGCAACGAGCACACGCTCTACCGGCTGTGCAACGCCCTGGCCTGGGAAGACTGGTTCGATGCCCGGCAGACGATCCGCGTGGACGTGGTGGCGCAGCGCTCGCCGCTCCGAAGCCTGAACTTCGCCACGCTGCGCATCAAGGACGCCATTGTCGACCGCTTCCGCGACCATGGCGGTGAGCGTCCCTCGGTGGACACCCATCATCCGGACGTGCGCATCAGTGCCTTCCTGACGGCAGACCGCCTGCAGCTGTACCTGGACCTGTCAGGCGAGCCGCTCTTCAAGCGCGGCTGGCGCCACAGTGCCGAGAACCGCGTGGCGGCGCCCCTGAAGGAGAACCTGGCCGCCGGCCTGCTGGCACTGTCGGGCTGGGACGCCCGCCAGCCGCTGCTGGACCCCTTCTGCGGCTCTGGCACGCTGGTCATCGAGGCTGCACAGATCCTCTGCGATCACGCACCGGGGCTCAATCGCCGCTTCGGCATCGAGCAGCTGCGCCTCCACGATGCCGCGCTGTACGACGGGCTGGTGACGGCACTGCGCGAGCGTGCCCGCCAGGGGATCGGGAAGGCGCCTCGCGGCCTGATCCGCGCCAGCGACCTGGACCCGCACGCCATGCGGCTGACGGCCGAGAACCTGCAGACACTGGGCCTGCCCGACGACCTGGTGGCGATGCAGACGCTGGATGCCGTGGATGCCCAGCCGGGTGGCGACACACCGGGCGTGCTGCTGGCCAACCCGCCCTACAACGAGCGGGTGAGCATTCCGGTGGAGCACTGGCGCGCCATCGGCGCCACGCTGCGCGAGCGCTTCGGGGGCTGGAAGGTCTTTCTGCTGACCAGTGACCGGGGCCTGCCCGGCCAGCTGGGCCTGCGCGAGGATCGCAAGACGCCGCTCTTCAACGGCGCCATCGAATGCCGGCTGTTCGAGTTCTCGATGCGCCAGCGGGGCTAGAAGGGCTATCCAGGGATCCTCTGAACAAGTCCCGCGAACCGGCGCGCCACGGAACGGGATGCAGGACAAGGCGACATTTGCTGTCAATAGCGGCGCTATTGACAGCAAATGGCAACGCAATCATGCGCCCGTTACGGGGATGCGACGGCCGCGGGGACCTGTTCAGAGGATTCCTCAGACAATCACGGCCTTGCCGTAGCCTTCCAGGATGCTGCGGACGCGCTGCACGGTTTCCTTGGGCGGGGGATGCACGCCCTTGAGTTTGTAGTCGTCGCCGCACAGGGCCCACTTGTGGGCGCCCAGCTCGTGGTAGGGAAGGATCTCGACCGTGTCCACGTTGTCCATGGGCGCGATGAAGCGGCCCAGCAGATGGGCTGAACGGTCGTCGTCGGTATAGCCCGGCACGACCACATAGCGCACGCGCGTCTTCTGCTTGCGCCTGGCCAGGTGCTGGGCAAAGGCCAGCGTGCGCGTGTTGGGAATGCCCACCAGCACGCGGTGGATGTCCGGATCGATCTGCTTGAGATCCAGCATCACCAGGTCGGTGTGGTCCAGCAGCGTCTCCAGCACGTCGTCGTAGTGCAGCGCATAGCCGTTGGTGTCCAGACAGGTATGGATGCCGTTCTGGTGACAGGCCACGAACCAGTCCCGCACGAACTCGTACTGCAGCAGCGGCTCGCCCCCGGTGGCCGTCACGCCGCCTCCCGTGGCCTTCAGGTAATGACGGTAGGACATCACCTGCTTCATCACCTCGGGCACCGTCATCTCGCGGGCCTTGTCGCTCTGCAGGTCCCAGGTGTCACGGTTGTGACAGTACAGGCAGCGCATCAGGCAGCCCTGCAGGAACAGGACATAACGAAGCCCGGGGCCATCGACGGTACCACAGGACTCGATGGAATGGACGAGCCCGGTTCCGTGGTAGCCCCGGTGCAGATGCGGATGCTTCGGCGCGTGGGCAGCCGCTTCGGGATCCGCCTGCGGCACCAGGGGCACCACAGGCGGAGGCGCCGCCCGCCCGGAGGGGGCGGCCGTGCCCGAAGGCACGTCGGCCGGTATCGTCACGCGGTCCTCACATTGAGGCCGTGAAGGTGCGCGTGACCACGTCCTGCTGCTGTTCGCGGGTCAGCGAGTTGAAGCGCACCGCATAACCCGAGACGCGGATGGTGAGCTGCGGGTATTTCTCGGGATGCTCCATGGCGTCCAGCAGCGTCTCGCGGTTGAGCACGTTGACGTTCAGGTGCTGACCGCCCTCCACACCGTCCTCGTGATGGAAGTAGCCATCCATCATGCCCGACAGGTTGCGCTCACGCGAGCCCTCGTCCTTGCCCAGCGCGCCCGGCACGATGGAGAAGGTGTAGGAGATGCCGTCCTTGGCGAAGGCAAAGGGCAGCTTGGCCACCGAGCACAGCGAGGCCACGGCGCCGCAGACATCACGGCCGTGCATCGGGTTGGCACCCGGACCGAACGGTGCACCGGCGCGGCGACCATCCGGCGTGTTGCCGGTCTTCTTGCCGTAGACCACGTTGGAGGTAATGGTGAGCACCGACTGGGTGGGCATGGCGTCGCGATACATCGGATGCGAGGCCACCTTGGTCATGAAGCGGCGCACCAGGTCGCAGGCGATGTCGTCGACACGGTCGTCGTTGTTGCCGAACTGCGGGTATTCGCCCTCAATCTGGAAGTCGACGGCAATGCCCTGCTCGTTGCGGATGGGGCGGACCTTGGCGTACTTGATGGCCGACAGCGAATCCGCCGCCACCGACAGGCCCGCCACGCCGCAGGCCATCGTCCGCTTCACGTCACGATCATGCAGCGCCATCAGCGCAGCCTCGTACGAGTACTTGTCGTGCATGTAGTGGATGAGGTTGAGTGCCGTGACGTACTGGGTGGCCAGCCAGTCCATGAAGCTGTCCATCCGCGCCATGACGGTGTCGTAGTCCAGCACCTCGTCGGCGATCGGCTCGGTCCTGGGGCCGACCTGCATGCCGCTGGTCTCGTCCACGCCACCATTGATGGCGTACAGCAGCGTCTTGGCCAGGTTGGCGCGGGCACCGAAGAACTGCATCTGCTTACCGATGACCATCGGGCTGACGCAGCAGGCGATGGCATAGTCGTCACTGTTGAAGTCCGGGCGCATCAGGTCGTCGTTCTCGTACTGGATGGACGAGGTGTCGATGGAGACCTTGGCGCAGAAGTGCTTGAACGCCTCGGGCAGCTGCTCGGACCACAGCACCGTGATGTTGGGCTCGGGCGATGGGCCCATGTTGTAGAGCGTGTGCAGGAAGCGGAAGCAGTTCTTCGTGACCAGCGTGCGGCCGTCCAGACCCATGCCGCCGATCGATTCGGTGGCCCAGATCGGGTCTCCCGAGAAGAGCTGGTCGTATTCCGGCGTCCGCAGGAAGCGCACCATCCGCAGCTTCATGACCAGGTGGTCGATGAGTTCCTGCGCTTCCACTTCGGTCAGTGTGCCGTTGTGCAGGTCACGCTCGATGTAGATGTCCAGGAAGGTGGCCACCCGGCCGAACGACATGGCCGCACCGTTCTGCGACTTCACGGCAGCCAGGTAGGCGAAGTAGGTCCACTGCACGGCCTCGCGGGCATTGCGGGCCGGGCCGGAAATGTCGAAGCCGTAGCTGGCGGCCATTTCCTTCATCTGGCCCAGCGCCTTGTGCTGCTCGTGGATCTCCTCGCGCCGGCGGATGGTCTCTTCCAGGTTGCGGCCGGCTTCCAGATCGGCCTGCAGCGAGTTGAACTGCTCGACCTTGTCTTCCATCAGGCGGTCGATGCCATAGAGCGCCACGCGGCGATAGTCGCCGATGATGCGGCCCCGACCATAGGCGTCGGGCAGCCCGGTCAGCACGCCGGACTTGCGGCAGCGACGGATATCGGGCGTGTACACGTCGAAGACGCCCTGGTTGTGGGTCTTGCGGTACTTGGTGAAGGTCTCGACCACCGTCTCGGACAGCGGGGTCTCATAGATGCGGCACGAATCCTGCACCATCTTGAGGCCGCCGAAGGGCATGATGGCGCGCTTGAGGGGTTCGTCGGTCTGCAGACCCACCACCTTTTCCAGCGACCGATCAATGTAGCCGGGGGCATGGCTGGTGATGCTGGAAACCGTCTGGGCGTCGATCTTGTAGGGGGCGTGGGTCCTGTTCTCGACCTTGATGCCCTCCATCACCTCGCCCCACAGCCGCGTGGTGGCCTCGGTGGCCGGTGCCAGGAAACTGCCGTCCCCGGTATAGGGGGTGTAGTTGCGCTGGATGAAGTCACGAACGTCGATTGTCTCTTCCCAGGGACCGGCCTTGAAATCGGCCCAGGCTTCAGGGTGTGCATTTTTGGGGGCCAGCATATCGAACTCCTGTTTCCGTGATCTTTGAACCGATCTTTTAATTCTTGTTATATGGACAGCATAGCACTTGTGCGATTGCACACGATGCCTATCGGTTTCATGACGTGGGATATCGCGCATTCATCACCTCAAAAAACGACACCCATCACCCCAAAAAATGCAAACGAACCCATCAGGGTCCGTTCGTCGGAAACGGCTCACGACGGAGCCGTCATTTCATCTGGCAGCGCCCTCTGGCGCCGCCCCTTCCTGCCAGGGTCACGACCCTCTCAGGCCGGGTGCCCCCGGGGAAAGGATCATTCGTCGCGCACCTGACGCGCCACATCCGGGAAGTCGCTGAACACGCCATCCACCCCCAGCTGATAGAAGCGCCGGTACTCGGCCTTCGGATCCCCCTGGTAGTCGGACAGCAACCGGCGCGGCTCGCTGCGGAAGGTGTACGGGTGGACGAAGAGACCGGCTGCGTGGGCATCCTTCACCACCCGGGTGGCCGGCAGCGCCACCCGGTCGCGTTCGTCGATCAGCCCGTCGTGGTTCAGGTCCACCGGCTTGCCATCGGGCCCGATCGTGAGCCGCGACGGGATGAGGTAGGCCTTCCATGGGCCGATGCCGTCCGCATAGGTGCGGATCTCGGCCAGACCCTGCGGCGTGAGCAGGTCCTGATAGGTACGGCGATCCTTGGCCAAGGTGAGGTCGTAGGGCTGCCCCAGCGGCAGCGACTGATCCACCGAGCCGTCCGGGTTCTGGCCGGAGCCGTCAATGAGCTGCACCAGCCGCACCTGGGTGCGCGGGCGCAGCGCCTTCAGGTTGCCCACCTCGAAGGACTGGATGATGACCGGGGAGTCCTTCTTGGTGTAACCGTAACGGGCCAGTGCAGCCAGCAGCTTGTCCTCGATGGGCAGGCCCAGCGAGCGATGGTAGGTGCTGTGCTTGATCTCGGGATAGACGCCGATGGTGCGCCCGGTGCGACGGCTCTGGTCGCGGGCCAGCTTCAGCACTTCCTCGAAGGTGGGCACCTTGTACTTGCCGTTGTGGCTCTGATCGCGTTCTTCCAGGGGCTGCACGGCGCGCAGCGTGCGCAGCTCGGCCAGCGTGAAGTCGCTGACGAACCAGCCCTCTTCCTCGACGCCATCGACCGTGCGCTTGCGCTTGCGGCGTGCGAACTCGGGATGGTCCTTCACGTTGGTGGTGGCCGTGATGTTGGGCTCATGTCGCACCACCAGCACGCCATCCTTGGTGGAAACCAGGTCCGGCTCGATGAAGTCGGCCCCGCTGTCAATGGCCCGCTGATAGCCCGCCAGCGTGTGGTCCGGCAGGTAGCCGGCTGCACCGCGATGCCCCAGCACCAGAGGCTTCTGTCCATTCAGCGTCGGATAGCGTCCGGCGGTTGCCGACGCCCCCCCAACACCGGTCAGCGCACCGGCGCTGGCCACGGCCATACCCGCCTTGGCTGCGCCTTCTTCGGCAGCACCTTGCGCCGATTCAGCCGCAGACTGACCAGCAGCCGGCGTCCCCGACGCCATGGCCCGGGTCTGGCCGGCACCGCCACGTGCCGCCTGGTCGTCCATCTGGTAGCCGCTGCTGCTGGCACAACCGGCCAGCGCCAGCACGGAGGCTACCGAAATCGCCACGACCCGTGGGCGAAGAACGCGTGAATTCATGACTGTCTGCTCCCGGATGAAAAACAGAAGCATTTTATCGAAACCCGACTCTGGAGGCCGTCCAAACCCCGGAACGGCCTCGAAAATGGCCGGCACGAAGGCCGGCCCATGAAGCACGCGGCTTCAGCGGTCGTCGTCAACCAGAATCCGGGCATTGAGCGGCTGGACCGGCCGGTTGTTCGGGCCGCCCATGATATGCCTCAGCGCCTCGATCTGGGCCTTGCTGGCCATGACCGGACTGGAGAACACCACCCAGGTCACCCCTTCACTGCACGGGGGCGTGGTGAGCGATCCGTTGAGCCGGAAGTACGACAGCTTCTTCGGCAGCAGGGGACGAATGTCCAGCGGCTCGGCCAGCTTGCGGGTCTGTCCCTTGGACAGCGGCTCGGCCACCAGCGGCGCCAGTGCCGGGTTCTCTTCCCCTTCCTGGAACACCACGGCCAGCACGGCCAGCGCACCATCTTCGGCGCCATGCACCAGGTGCAGCTCCAGCGGGAAATGCCGTCCCTTGAAGGTGTGTTCGCTGGGATCGTGGAAATGGAACTGCTTCAGTGTGAACGTGTGGCTGCCGATCTGCAGGGGCGGCTGACTGCCTTGAGGCGTTGCCTGGAGGGTGTGGCCGTTGTTGACCAGCTCGTAGCCCATCGGCTGATAGTCGACCTGCACCGAGTCCTTGTTCGACCGGATGGCGTCATCCTGATTCAGGTCCACGGGCGACTGGTTGCGCCCGATCGAACATTGGGAATAGTCGGTGCTCAGTTCGCCCCAGTAGGCCGGGCCTTCGCTGCCCCCATAGGACCAGTGTGCCGGCTTTCCAGCCGGTTTCGAATCGGACGATGCGGCCGGAACCTGTCCCGGTGATGCTCCAGCCGCATCCGCCGCGGGCTGAGCCGTTTCTGCCATGGCGGCAGAAGACAGGAACAGTCCCGACAGCAGCAGGGGTACCAACAGTTGCTTGATGTGCATGATTGCCTTCCTCGTTGGGATGTGAATCATTTGCCACCGGATTCATGCCATTCGGTTCCGGGCAGATTCCGTTCGGGCAATCAATACTTTACATGATATGACCTATGTTGACGAATGTTTCGAACCTGTTGTTCCCTGCCCGGGAAGTTACATCCCTGATAAACGGTTTTCCGCTCTCGCACGAACCATGCCCCCGCCCGGCAACCATGGCACCAGCGGCCACGGCCGTTGCCGGCACGTGGCTCATGGGAAGAAGGAAGCAGGACGGACAGCGCAGGACGGCGGCTGCCGACTCAGCGCGTCTCTTCCACCATCAGGCGCCGATGGGCAGGTTGCACCGGGCGGTTGTTGGGCTGGCCGATCAGGCGGGTCATCGCCTCGATCTGTGCCCGGGTGGCCTGCACGGGCTGGGTGAAGACGACCCAGTTGACCCCCTCGGTACAAGGAGGTGTGGTGAGCGAGCCGTTCAGCCGCAGGTGCGGCAGCCGGCGGGGCAGCAGCACCCGGGTGCCCAGGGGCTTGTCCAGCACGCGCCGCTGCCCTTCGGCCAGTGGCTGGCGCGTGAGCGCAGCCAGCGACGGATTGGAATGCCCTGGCGTGAACACCGTGGCCAGCACGGCCAGGGCGCCATCGTCGGCCTCGTACACCAGCTGCGCTTCCAGCGGGTAGTGCCGCCCCTTGAAGGTATGCTCACTGGGCGCCCGGAAGACGATGTGCTTCAGCGTGTAGTCATGCCGGTCGATCCGGATCGGGTGCTGGGCTTCGAGCGGTACGGCGCGGATGCCGCGCCCGTCGTTGAAGATCTCGTAGCGGATGGGGTGAAAGGCCACGCGCACGGTGCTTCGGCGCGAGCGCGTGGTGGCCTTGCCCAGATCCACCGGTGACTGGACCCGGCCCCGGGCGCACTTGCTGTAGGACGGATGCAGCTCGCCCCAGTGTGCCGGGCCGTTCTCGCCCTGGTAGGACCAGTCGGCAGGCCATTTGCCCTCCAGGGCCATGGCGGTGACTTCCGAGACCATGACGGTCTCGGGCGCGGCCTGTGCGGGCATGCCCGCAGACAGGATCAGGCCGGACAGCAGCAGGGAGATCGACAGGCGCGTGAAAGCCATGAGTGCCTCCTGATGGTTTTCACGCCACTGTACACGGTTCCCCCCGCCCTGCCGAGGGTATGCCCGATGAACGTGCGGCGCCGTGGTTTCGCTGCCAATGCCGCGGCGCCGCCCGGGCTCAGACGATGCCCAACTTGCTGCTGGCGGCGGTGGGATCCTCGCTCCGGCGCTTGCTGTTGAGCTTGATGTTCAGGCGCAGGTCGTTGACCGAGTCGGCGTTGCGCAGCGCGTTCTCGTAGCTGATCTGCCCGGCCTCGAACAGGTCGAAGAGGTGCTGGTCGAAGGTCTGCATGCCCAGCTCGCGCGACTTCTTCATGATCTCCTTGATCTCGCTGACGCTGCCCTTGAAGATCAGGTCCGAGATCAGCGGCGAGTTGATCATGATCTCCACCGCAGCCACCCGCCCCTTGCGCCCTTCAGCCGGCACCAGGCGCTGCGAGATCACTGCCTTCAGGTTCAGAGACAGGTCCATCAGCAGCTGCTGGCGGCGCTCGTCGGGGAAGAAGTTGATGATGCGGTCCAGCGCCTGGTTGGCGCTGTTGGCGTGCAGCGTGCCCATGCACAGGTGGCCGGTCTCGGCAAAGGCCACCGCATGTTCCATCGTCTCGCGGTCACGGATCTCGCCCAGCATGATCACGTCCGGCGCCTGACGCAGCGTGTTCTTCAGTGCGACGTGCCAGTCCAGCGTGTCGACACCCACCTCGCGGTGCGTGACGATGCAGTTCTTGTGCACGTGCACGAATTCCACCGGGTCCTCGATGGTGATGATGTGGCCGTGGCTGTGCTCGTTGCGGTGGCCGATCATCGCGGCCAGCGTGGTGGACTTGCCCGAGCCGGTCGCGCCCACCATCAGGATCAGGCCGCGCTGCGTCATCGACAGCTCGCTCATCACCGGTGGCAGGTTCAGGGTGGCCAGATCGGGAATCTCGCTCTTGATCACCCGCAGCACCAGGCCCGTGCGCCCCATCTGCGTGAAGGCATTGACCCGGAAGCGGCCGATGCCGCCCGGGCTGATGGCGAAGTTCAGTTCCTTGTTGGCCTCGAACTCGGCCGCCTGGCGGTCGTTCATCAGCGCCCGCGCCAGCTCGATGGTGTGCTGGGTGGTCAGCGGCTTGTCCGAGACCGGCACCATCTTGCCGCTGATCTTGAAGGCCGGCGGAAAGTCCACGGTCAGGAACAGGTCCGAACCGTCCTTGGCGATCATCAGCCGCAGCAGGTCGTACAGGAAGGCCGACGCCTGCTCACGTTCCATCAGGGCAGTCTTCTGGGGGCCGGCGGCAGGACGTGCGGCGGCAGATTGGGCGGCAGAGCTCATGTCAATGTCTCGAAAACGGCCGGCATGCAGAAGCGGATCGGCATGCCGGCATCAGGCTTACAGCGGGAAGTTCTCTTTCACGGCAGCCGCGGCACGTGCCTCGGCCATCGAGATGACGTTCTTGCGGACCAGGTCGGTCAGACACTGATCCAGCGTCTGCATGCCCTGCGAACCACCAGTCTGGATGGCGGCGTTCATCTGCGACACCTTCGCCTCGCGGATCAGGTTCCGGATGGCGGGCGTGCCGATCATGATCTCGTGCGCCGCGACGCGACCATTGCCGTCCTTGGTCTTCAGGAGCGTCTGCGAGATGACGGCCTTCAGCGACTCGGACAGCATGGCGCGCACCATGTCCTTCTCGGCCGCCGGGAACACGTCCACGATACGGTCGATGGTCTTGGCTGCGGACGAGGTGTGCAGCGTGCCGAACACGAGGTGGCCGGTCTCGGCCGCCGTCAGCGCCAGACGGATGGTTTCCAGGTCACGAAGCTCGCCCACCAGAATGATGTCCGGGTCTTCACGCAGCGCGCTCTTGAGCGCGTTGTTGAACGACTGGGTGTGCGGTCCCACCTCGCGCTGGTTGATCAGGCAGCGCTTGGACTCGTGCACGAATTCGATCGGGTCCTCGACGGTGAGGATGTGACCGTAGACGTTCTCGTTGATGTGGTTGATCATCGCCGCCAGCGTGGTCGACTTGCCGGAGCCGGTCGGGCCGGTCACCAGCACGATGCCGCGCGGCTGCATGGCGATGTCGGTGAAGGATTTGGGGCAGTTGAGCTGCTCCAACGTGAGGATCTTGGACGGAATCGTACGCATCACCGCGCCGGCGCCCCGCTCCTGCACGAAGGCGTTCACACGGAAACGTGCCAGGCCGGGAATCGAGAACGAGAAGTCGCACTCCAGGCGCTCTTCGTATTCCTTGCGCTGCGAGTCGTTCATGATGTCGTAGATGAGGTTGTGCACCTCTTCATGATCCATCGCCGGCAGGTTGATCCGCCGCACGTCACCATGCACCCGGATCATCGGCGGCAGCCCCGCCGACAGGTGCAGGTCCGACGCCTTGTTCTTGACCGAAAACGCCAACAGCTCTGTGATGTCCATGCCCAGAATCCCGAAGGGCCAGGATGGCGCGGCAGCCCCCGCAGGGTGCGCGACCCGCATGGTGCGCCCCTGCCGACCGATCCCTGGCCTGCATTGTGTCCACGGCAAACCCGTGGCTTTCCAGCGGCCATACTAGGGGCAAAGGCACCCTGCCCCGACATCGGGCTGGCGAACTTGCGGCGGGGGGCGACAGACGGCAGCCCCGGGCAATTCAACCCACCCGGAGGCAACCAGCCATGACGTAAAAAAGCTTTACAGTGAAAGACAATGATCCATGGTGTATTTTCACCCGATGCCGTGTCAACGGGCAGCCAGGCCAGACCGATGCGCCTCGGGCAGGATCACCCGATCCGCAATAATACATTTCGGATACTCTCGGTTACATCAACTTCAGGACTGATGGAAAACCGTCCGATAACGGCGAAGATCGACCGATATACTGGGACGATTGAAACCCATGAGATCCTGACTGTGCACAAAGATGCATCACCGAAGAAGGATTCCGGACATTCGGCGTCCGGCCAGCCCTCGACAGTATCCCCGGCTTCACCCATCGGCCCCAGAAGCCACTGGAGGCCAGACCCCGCCATGGACCGCTGGCAGGACGACCTGATCGGCGCCGTTTCGGGTGACAGCCAGAGCGAGCGGGAAGTGTTCGACTGCATTCAGCGTGCCAGCCGGGCATTGGGTTTTCAGTATGTCTCCTATGGTTTTCAGGCTCCTTTGCCCCTCAGTCGCCCCAAGTTCACCTGGCTGAACAGTTACCCGGGCGACTGGCAGAAGTATTATATGGATGCCGGCTACCCGGCCGTGGACCCGCGAATCATCCGAGCACGGCAATCATCCGAGCCATTCATCTGGGACGAGGCGCTTTTTGCCAACGTGCCGGAGCTGTGGGCCGACATGCAGGCACGGGGCATCCAGTATGGCTGGACACAATCGACGCTGCACGAGCCTGGTGGTATCGGCATGCTGTCACTGTGTCGCAGCACGCCCATCACCGAGCAGGATCTTCAGGCCCACCTGCAGCACATGCAATGGCTGGCGCTGCTGGCCCACAAGGCATTTTCCAAGCTCATTCGCGCCAAGATCGCCAGCAATGCGCCGTCGCTGACGGAGCGCGAGCTGGAAGTGCTGCGCTGGACGGCCGACGGCAAATCGGCACAGGACATCGCCGAGATATTGCTGCTGTCCAAGAACACGGTGGATTTCCATATCCGGAATTCTATCAACAAGCTGGATGTCCCCAACAAGACAGCAGCGGTGGTTCGCGCCGTATTGCTGGGGCTTTTCCAATAGCGCGGCTCACGGCCTGTCCTGCACGTCACAGTACAAGACAGGGGGCCGGTCACGGGCAGCATTCCGGACTCACCGTCTGATACCGAGCCAGGGAATTCCATCCAGCGAAATTTCCCGACGTGCTTTGCCTGCGACCCTCACCACGACATCAGCGGGCGGGTCTGCTTCGACATTCGGACCAGGACAGACGCAGGATTCATATCAGCACCATCATCCTGCTGATGAATCGTCCTGCGCGCATATCATTGCGCGTATGAATCGTTGGAATATGCGGCCCAAATTTTGGTAGTTTTCATTTTCTCGCACTTTTAACAACATAAGGGCCTTCGTGTTTCGTGTATCTCGACTCGTAACAAATCCGGGACGATAGGGACGATAGCCACGAAGCGTTCTCCAGACGAAATAGTCTTGACTTTCGGTTAGCTCAGGCAGGCAGACAGACATGGACAAGTGGCAGGAGGAACTGATTCGTCATCACGGCGACGAATCGACGGACATGCGCACAGTATTCAGCAGCATCGAGAAAGCCGCGCGCGCACTGGAATTCGACCATGTGGCTTACTGCTATCAGGCATCATTGCCTGCCAGCAAACCCCGCATCACACTGATCAACAATTACCCGGAAGCCTGGCGAGCCCGCTACCTGGAAGCGGGCTATCTGGAGCAGGATCCGCGCATCCAGCGCGGCATGCGCTCGCAACGGCCGATCATCTGGACCGATGACCTGTTCTCCGAGATTCCCGCCCTGTGGCACGATGCCCGCCAGTACGGCCTGTGCCATGGCTGGAGCCAGTCCGTGCAGGACGGTCCCGGCGGGATGGGCATGACGTCGCTGTCACGCACGCTCCCTGCCCTGTCTGCCCACGAGCTGAACGAGAAGTACGACCGCATGCAGTGGCTGGCGCAGATGACGCACACGCTGCTGTCGCGGATCATCCGCAGCCAGAATGCCGCGCGCGTGCGCCATCTTACCAACCGGGAGATCGAGGTGCTGAAGTGGACAGCCGACGGCAAGTCCTCCCAGGACATCGCCGACATCCTCACCCTCTCGAAAAACACGGTGGACTTCCACATCAAGAACACCGTCCAGAAGCTGAACGTGCCCAACAAGACCGCCGCCGTGGTGCAGGCCGTGCTGCTGGGCCTGATCCACTGAGTCTCCGGGGCGGGACCACGCATGCCCGTGACCCGAGGTGCGGCCGGGCACGGATCGCTCCCGGTAGCCCGTCGATCCCACTTTCTCTGCAGCCCTCCCTGGCACACCCGCCGAGGGGGCT
>CAUVLK010000017.1:0-15411 GCA_963552635.1 uncultured Lautropia sp.
GGTGGGCCTGGGCCTGGGCCTGGCCGGGGCCGAGATGCAGACCATCCTGGCCAACCCGCTGGCCAGTCCGTTCACTCTGGGCTTCTCGGCCGCTGCGGGTTTTGGCGCCGCGCTGGCCATCATGTTCGGCGGCAGCCTGCCGCTGCCCGGCTACATCGTCATTCCCGTCTGCGCCTTCCTCATGACGATGGTGGCCTGCGGGCTGGTCTACGTCATTGCCCGGCTGCGCAGTGCCTCGCCCGAGATCCTGGTGCTGGGCGGCATCACCGTGCTGTTCTTCTTCCAGTCGGTGCAGTCGCTGCTGCAGTTCATGGCTTCGCCCGAAGTGCTGCAGCAGATCGTCTTCTGGCTGTTCGGCAGCCTGCTCAAGTCCACCTGGACCAGCGTCGCCGTCAGCGCCATCGTTCTGCTGCTGTGCCTGCCCTTCATCATGAAGGACGCCTGGGCGCTCACCACCCTGCGTCTGGGGGATGCCAACGCGCGCAGCCTGGGGCTTTCGGTCGACCGCATCCGGCGGCGCACCTTCTTCATGGTCGCGCTGCTCACCGCCGCCGCTGTCTCCTTCGTGGGCACCATCGGCTTCGTGGGCCTCATCGCCCCGCATGCGGCCCGCAGCATGGTGGGTGAAGATCATCGCTACTCGCTGCCGCTGGCGGCCGTCATCGGTGCCGTCATCCTGGTGGGGGCCTCGGTCTTCGGCAAGTTCATCTCGCCGGCGGCCGTCATCCCGGTGGGCATCATCACCGCCGTGGCCGGCGTGCCCATGCTGTTCGCCATCATCGCCCGACGCGGCAACGAAGGGTAAGGGGAATCGACATGAGCCTCGAACTGAAATCCGTCAGCGTCATGCGTGGCAAGGCCCGCATCCTGAAGGACATCTCGGGCCGGCTGGAGCCGGGCCAGATTGTCGGCCTCATCGGCCCCAACGGCACCGGCAAGTCCACCCTGGTCAATGCCATCGCCACCCTGTACCCCTTTGGCGGCACCATCCACTGGAAGGGCCGTCCCGTGAAGCTGGGCGAGATCGGCTACATGCCGCAACAGTGCCACGTGCGTGCCGACATCAGCGTCACCGAGACCGTGCTGCTGGGGCGCCACGAGGGACTGAGCTGGCGCGTCGACAACGCCATGGTGGATGAGGCCATCGGCGTGCTGGATGAATTCGGCATCGGCCACCTGCACAGCCGCAGCATGAACACGCTGTCCGGCGGCCAGCAGCAGCTGGTGCTACTGGCTCAGCGCCTTCTGCGCTCTCCGGAGCTGCTGCTGCTGGATGAAGCCACCAGTGCGCTTGATGTGCGCCACCAGATGCAGGTCTTCGACCGGCTGCGGGCATACGTCGACCGCACCGGCGCCCTGGTGGTCATCGCCATCCATGACCTGAACCTGGCCTCCCGCCATACCGACACCATCATGCTGCTGAACGGCGGCTACGTGGCTGGCCTGGGCAGCTTCAACGAGGTTGTCTGCGAAGAGGCCCTGCGCACGGTCTACGGCATCGAGGCCGAGCTGCTTTGCGCCAGCAACGGCCAGACCGTCGTGCTGCCGCTGTGTGCGGCGGCGCACTGATCTTCTCGCGTCAGCGCACCGCTTCGTCCGGTGCGCTGACTGACGCCCCGCCTGGGGGGCGATGACGTCCCGCCTGAGGGTGCAGTCATGGCAGGCCATCTGGCCTAGGCCTGCCGGCTGCCTGTCCGCGCCCGTGCATTCCTTCACTGCCGTCTTGCCAATCCGTCGATAGGCTTTTCATATCGCGCCAATTCGGGTGCGATGCTGACGGCCAGGCCGCCAGCTTCCGATCATCCTTCCATCTCGATCGATCTGGAGCTGCCATGAAATCGACCGCTTCCCGCTCTCCCTTCCAGGCCAGCGCCATCGCCGTGGCCCTGGCTTCCTCCCTGTTTGCCCTGACCGCCTGCGGCGGCGGTGGCGGCGATTCCTCCACCCCGTCCGGTACGGCCGGCTCGGCAGCCGGTGGCACCACGGCTGTCGCCAGCAATACCCAGGGTTCTTCGGGCGCATCCAACAGCGCAACCAGCAGCGGCACCCCGCAGGGGCAGGGTACGGCAGGAAGTGGCACTCAGCAGGTACCGGATGCGGCAGCCAGTAGCGCTCTGCAGGGGCTGGGCACGGCAGACGGTAGCGCTCTGCAGGGACAGGGCGCTGCAGGCAGCGGTCTTGACCTGGGGCCAGGAAATGGGCCGTCGAACAGCGCAGCCCAGGCGGCTGCGTGGAGCGGCAAGGGAATCGGGACGGAGTTTGCCCGGCGTATCCATGCAACGTGTCCGACGTTCGGTGTCATGAGCGGTGGCTGGGGGTCAAAGACCACCGTGTCGTCCATTATCTCCTGCGTTGCAGGTAGCTACGCGGGCACGGACCTTTGGACGGGTCAGCGTTGCGAGGTCAACATTGCTGCCAATGGGGATGTTCGTGCCAGCCGCGGGGGACGTGCCTTCAGGTCGTTCAGTGCGTCCGAGCTTGGAGATTACAGTTGGAAAGATGGTGCTTTCCGTATCCAGCTGAGAACGGAGGGCAGGAAGGTCGCGAACTCGTTGGATGAAGAGGCAGAGTCGGTTGCCCTTCTCTTTGACCCTGTGGATGCTCTGGGGGCGCGCAAGTTCGATCGCGATGGGTGGACTCTGCTGGTGGGGCAGCTGGACGAGAACGGGAACCGCATCAACGAGCAGCGTGCTCGGGAAGAGTGGCTTGATGATCCGGAATCGTCACGACTCATCCAGAAGATGGGTGACTACTTGTTGGTGGAAGTGGTACACGAAGCCGAAGAGATGTCGCGGGATGACCTGATCTGGTGCGCCATTCCCCGCTGATGCCGTCGTAAGGGGGCTTCCTGGCCCCTCGGCCGGGTGACCGCCATCTTCCGTTCTGCATCGGCTTCGTGCCCCGGGCGCATGCCCCGGCTGGCCGATGCCTTGCGTCAGCCTTCTGCTTTCCCTTCTTCTTCTGCCTGCCGCTGGCTCTGCAGATAGTCTTTCAGCAGCGGCAGGGTGAGCGGCTTCTTGCGGGCCCAGGCCAGCCGGTCCAGGCCGTCCAGAATGGTCTTCAGACTGGCCATGTCACGACGCGTGTGGCGCAGCAGATAGGTGCTCAGATCCTGGCCCAGATTCAGGCCGCGCTCGCGGGCGCTCTGTTCCAGCGCGTCGGCCAGCGCGCTGTCGTCCAGCGGCTGCAGCGAGAACACCATGCCCCAGCTCAGGCGGCTCACCAGCTCCGGCAGCAGTTTCAGCCGGGCGGGGGGCTGGTTGCCGAAGACCACCAGCGCGTGATCGGGCTGATCGATCAGGGCATTGAAGCGATGAAAGAGCGTGCGCTGCCGGCCCTTGCTGTACTGGTCCACGTCGTCCACCACCATCAGGTTCGGACACTGGCTGGCGGTCAGCGCAGCGGCCAGGTGGCTCTTGCCCGAGCCGGCGGGCCCCCAGACGTAGAAGAAGCGCTGGGCGGGCGTCTCACCCCGCTTCAGGCTGTACACGAGGTGACGCAGCGTGGCCAGGCACTCCAGGTTGGCGCCGGCCACGAAGTTGTCGAAACACGGCGGAGGAGGAGGGCCAAAGTCCAGCGTCAGTTGTGCGTCCATGGTGGCAGGAGTGGTTCAGGCTTGCCCGTCCGGGGCAGATGGTGTACCTGCCGATTCTAGAGCGTGTGGGGCCGGTGCTGTTCGGCGGAATGCCGCACTGTGTCCTTCCGTGTAACGGGGAACCGGGGGCGACAGGGGCGTCAGGAGGACGCAGGGAGCGGTACGGCGCAGCAAGGGCGACAGGGGGCGCATGGGGCGTCCGTGCCCGTCATGGTCCGTCGTCACGCTAGAATGCGGCTGCCGCCGGAGCAGGGCAAGGGGCTCGTCGACTCCGGTCCCATCATCCCGTAGGCGGGGCCTGGCTGGCCCCGGCCGGGCACGCAGCGAGAAGCATCATGGCGAACACGCAGAAAACAGGTCTTTCCTACCGGGATGCCGGGGTCGATATCGATGCAGGTGATGCGCTGGTCGAGCGCATCAAGCCGCTGGCGGCGCGCACGCGCCGGCCGGGTCTGCTCTCGGGCATTGGCGGTTTCGGGGGGCTCTTCCAGGTGCCGGCCGGCTACCGTGAACCGGTGCTGGTCTCGGGTACCGACGGCGTCGGCACCAAGCTGAAACTGGCCTTCGCGCTGGACGTGCACGACACCATCGGCATCGACCTGGTGGCCATGAGCGTCAACGACATCCTGGTCCAGGGGGCCGAGCCGCTCTTCTTCCTGGACTATTTCGCCTGCGGACACCTGGACGTGGACACGGCGGCGGCCGTGGTGGGCGGCATTGCCCGGGGCTGCGAGCAGTCCGGCTGCGCGCTGCTGGGCGGCGAGACGGCCGAGATGCCGGGCATGTATCCGGACGGCGAGTATGACGTGGCCGGCTTTGCCGTGGGCGTGGTCGAGCGCAGCCAGATCATTGATGGCAGCCGCGTGCAGGTCGGTGACCGACTGCTGGGCCTGGCCTCCAGCGGGCCGCACTCCAATGGCTATTCGCTGGTGCGCAAGGTGCTGGAAAAGGCCCTGGGCGAGGTCTCGGCCCAGGCGCTGCAACAGCCGCTGGAGGGGCGCCCGCTGTCCGAGCACGTCATGGCGCCCACCCGCATCTACGTGAAGCCGCTGCTGCCGCTGCTGCGTGATGCCGCGCAACCCATCCATGGCCTGGCACACATCACGGGCGGCGGACTGGTGGAGAACGTGCCCCGCATGCTGCCCGAAGGCGTGACGGCGTACATGGAAGCGTCGCGCTGGCAGCGCCCGCAGATCTTCGACTGGCTGCAGCAGCAGGGCGGCATCGACACGGCCGAGATGCACCGCGTGTTCAACTGCGGCATCGGCATGGTGCTGGCTGTGGCCCCGGCCGACGTGGCGGCCGTCACCCGGGCGCTTGCCGAAGCCGGCGAGCAGGTCTTCGAGATCGGTGAGGTGCGCACGCGCCAGCCGGGCGAAGCGGCAGCCGTGGTCGCCTGAGGGGAAAGGGCAGGGCAGTTCCTGTTAGCACGGACGACCGCGTCGGGTACCCCGCGACCCGACCAGCGGTCGTCCGTTGTTTTTTGTTGTCGCTATTATTTTTATATATAACGCCAATAAGCCTGATCGACCGCGGCGTGGCAGGGGTATTCCCCTCCTGCATCAGGCTAATCGCGATGCAGTCGTGTTTACTGCGCAGCATCCTGGGTATTGTCTGACGATTTCTCACAAATGCACATGCTTTCAGGCACATACCGTCGACCGTTGGCCGGTTCATGCGCCCGACGCTTGGGGTTTTGAGGCATTGGCTACTAGAATCCTGTTCATGAATCGCCGGATTTCCGCTCGCGCAGCTTGCGGGGTGGGCCGGTACGTTCATCTTTATTCCCGGCCCGTGTCGACTGCTGTCGGTCCGGATCGTTGTCGATCCGGCGGCACTCGGTGCGGGTTTTGATTTTTTACCCCGGACGAGTCCCTGTGCCGCTCCAGACGAATGTCGCGTCAGAATGCGCGTTCGTCGGGTGGTGTGTGGCCTTGTCCAGACCAGGAAGGTGGTGCCATGGAGCAGAAGATCTCCCGGCGACAGTTCTTCAAGGTGACGGGGACCAGTCTCGCTTCTTCCAGCATGGCTCTGATGGGCTTCTCGCCCTCTCAGGCGCTGGCCGAAGTGCGCCAGTTCAAGCTGGCCGAGACCACGGTGGCCCGCCAGACCTGCACGTACTGTTCGGTGGGTTGCGGCATTCTGATGTATTCGCTGGGCGACGGCGCCCGCAATGCCAAGCGTGCGGTCATTCACGTCGAGGGTGACGCTGACCACCCGGTCAACCGCGGCACGCTCTGTCCGAAAGGGGCGGGTCTGCTGGACTTCGTCAACAGCCCCAACCGGCTGAAGTACCCCGAATACCGGGCGCCCGGCTCCGATCACTGGCAGCGCATCTCCTGGGATGACGCGCTTGATCGCATCGCTCGCCTGCTGAAGGACGACCGCGACGCCAACTTCGTTCAGAAGACCGATGACGGCAAGGTGGTCAACCGCTGGACGAGTACCGGGATGCTGGCCGCTTCGGCCGCCAGCAACGAAGCCGGCTACATCACCCACAAGGTGGCCCGCAGCTGGGGCCTTCTGGCGTTCGACAACCAGGCGCGTGTCTGACACGGCCCGACGGTGGCAGGTCTTGCCCCGACGTTTGGCCGTGGTGCGATGACGAATCACTGGGTCGACATCAAGAATGCCGACGTAGTGCTCATCATGGGCGGCAATGCCGCCGAGGCGCATCCCTGTGGCTTCAAGTGGGTGACCGAAGCGAAGGCGCACAACAATGCGTACTTCATGGTGGTCGACCCGCGCTTCAACCGCTCTGCCGCGGTGGCGGACTATTACGCCCCCCTCCGCTCGGGCAGCGACATCGTGTTCCTGGGCGGGATCATCAACTATCTGCTCACGCACGACCGCGTCCACCACGAGTACGTCCAGCACTACACCGACTTCAGCTTCATCGTCCGCGACGATTTCCGCTTTGTCGATGGCATCTTCTCGGGCTACAACGAGGAGACGCGCACCTACGACCGCTCGACCTGGGACTATGAGCTCGGGCCGGATGGTTACGTGCGTACCGACCCCACGCTGCAGCACCCGCGTTGCGTCTACCAGCTCATGAAGAAGCACTACGAGTCCTACACGCCCGAGGCGGTGGAACGTGTGTGCGGCACGCCGAAGGACAAGTTCCTGCATGTGGCCGAGACGCTGGCGTCGACGGCCGTGCCGGGCCGGGCGGCCACCATCATGTACGCGCTGGGCTGGACGCAGCACTCCATCGGGGCGCAGATCCTGCGCACCGGCGCCATGGTGCAGCTGCTGCTGGGCAACATCGGCGTGTCGGGCGGCGGCATGAACGCGCTGCGTGGCCACTCCAACATCCAGGGTCTGACCGACCTGGGTCTGCTCTCGGGCACGCTGACGGGCTACCTGACGCTGCCGCGCGAGAACGAGCAGGACTACGGCAAGTACATGGCCAAGCGCACCCTGAAGCCGCTGCGGCCGGGCCAGGTCAGCTACTGGCAGCACTATCCGAAGTTCCACGTCAGCCTGATGAAGTCGTGGTACGGCGACAAGGCGACCAAGGAGAACAACTGGCTGTTCGACTACCTGCCCAAGCTCGACAAGGAGTACGACATGCTCCAGATCTTCGAGATGATGAACGAGGGCAAGGTCAACGGCTACCTGGCACAGGGCTTCAACCCCATTGCCTCGCTGTCCAACAGCGCGCGGGTGCGCAGTGGCCTGTCCAAGCTGAAGTTCCTGGTCATCATGGACCCGCTGGCCACCGAGACCTCCGAGTTCTGGCGCAACTTCGGCGAGTTCAACGACGTCGACACGGCCAGCATCAAGACCGAGGTCTTCCGTCTGCCCACCACCTGCTTCGCCGAGGAGGACGGTTCCATCGTCAGCTCGGCGCGGGTGCTGCAGTGGCACTGGAAGGCGGCCGAGCAGCCGGGTGAGGCGCGTCCCGACATTGCCATCATGTCGGCGCTGCACATCCGACTCAAGGAACTGTACGCCAAGGAAGGCGGGGTGTTCCCCGATCCGATCCGCGACCTGGACTGGAGCGGCTACGCGCGTCCGGAAGAGCCCACGCCCGAAGAGCTGGCCCTGGAGTACAACGGCCGGGCGCTGAAGGACGTGACCGATCCGAAGGACCCCACCAAGGTCATCCGCAAGGCTGGCCAGCAGCTGGCGGGCTTCGGCGAATGCCGCGACGACGGTTCCACCGCCAGCGGCTGCTGGGTCTGGGCGGGCTGCTGGACCGAGGCCGGCAACCAGATGGGACGGCGCGACAACTCCGACCCCACCGGCATCGGCAACACGCTGAACTGGGCATGGGCCTGGCCGGCCAACCGGCGGGTGCTGTACAACACGGCATCCACCGACCTGAACGGCAAGCCCTACAACCCGAACCGCGTGCTGGTGGAGTGGAACGGCAGCAAGTGGGTTGGTGCCGACATCCCCGACATGGCGCCCACGCTGGCACCGGAATCGGGGGCAGGGCCGTTCATCATGAACCCGGAAGGGGTGGCACGCTTCTTCTCGCGCCAGAGCATGGCCGAAGGGCCGTTCCCCACCCACTACGAGCCGTTCGACACGCCGCTGGGCTACAACCCGATGTACCCGAACAATCCGAAGGCGACCTCGTCGCCGGCGGCCCGGGTCTTCAAGCCGATCTGGGAAACCTTCGGCAAGCCCGAGGAGTTCCCGTACGTGGGTACCACCTACCGGCTGACCGAGCACTTCCACTACTGGACCAAGCACGCGCTCATCAACGCCTCGCTGCAGCCCGAGCAGTTCGTTGAGATCGGCGAGGCGCTGGCCCAGGAGCTGGGCATCAAGGCCGGCGACAAGGTGAAGGTGTCCTCCAAGCGCGGCTTCATCAAGGCTGTGGCGGTGGTCACCAAGCGCATCCGGCCGCTCAAGATCGACGGCAAGACGATCCACCATGTGGGCATTCCCATCCACTGGGGGTTCAAGGGCATGACGCGGCCGGGCTTCCTGGCCAACACGCTGACGCCGTTTGTGGGTGATGGCAACAGCTTCACGCCTGAGTTCAAGTCCTTCCTTGTGAAGGTCGAGAAGATCTGAGGAGCTGAAACATGTCGATGCAATCACTCGATATCAAACGCCTGTCAGCCACCACCACGCCGCCGCCCCAGGTGCGTGAACCACGCTCCGGCGAGATCGCCAAGCTCATCGATGTCTCCAAGTGCATCGGGTGCAAGGCGTGTCAGTCGGCCTGCATGGAGTGGAACGATCTCCGGCCCGACATCGTGGAAACACCGTTCGGGCCGGAGGTGGTCAGCACCACCAACGGCACGTACAACAACCCCACCGACCTGAACGGCAACACCTGGACGGTGATGCGGTTCACCGAGTACGAGAACGAGGCCACCGGCAACCTGGAGTGGCTGATCCGCAAGGACGGCTGCATGCACTGCGCCGAGCCGGGCTGCCTGAAGGCCTGCCCGTCGCCGGGTGCCATCGTTCAGTACACCAACGGCATCGTGGACTTCCACGAGGAGAAGTGCATCGGCTGCGGCTACTGCATCACCGGCTGCCCGTTCAACATCCCGCGCATCTCCAAGAAGGACAACAAGGCCTACAAGTGCACGATGTGTTCCGACCGGGTGGCGGTGGGTCTGGAGCCCGCGTGCGTCAAGACCTGCCCCACGGGTGCCATCGTCTTCGGGACCAAGGAGGCCATGAAGGACCACGCCGAGACCCGCATCGCGGATCTGAAACGGCGCGGTTTCGAGAATGCCGGCCTGTATGATCCGGAAGGGGTGGGCGGTACGCACGTCATGTACGTGCTGCACCACGCCGACAAGCCGTCCATCTACGCCAACCTGCCCGAGAAACCCCAGATCAGCCCGATGGTGACGGTCTGGAAGGGCGTGGCCAAACCGCTGGCCATGGTGGCCATGGGGGCGGCCATGCTCGGCAGCCTGTTCCACTTCATCACCAAGGGCCCCAACTCGGTGTCCAAGGAGCTGGAGGACGAGATGGATGCCGAGGACCGCGAGCTGGCCCGGCAGGCGGCGGCTGCCAAGCAGCAGCAGGCGTCGTCCGGTGCCCAACCTGGCAAGGAGGTCTGATCCATGCAACGCAACCCGCGCGACATCGTTCGCTACAACGCTTCCGAGCGGCTCAACCACTGGATCGTGGGCTTTTTCTTCATCGGTCTGGTGCTCACGGGGCTGGCGATGTTCCATCCGGCCTTCTTTCCGCTCACCCAGCTCTTTGGCGGCGGCCCGTGGACGCGGATCCTGCATCCGTACTTCGGTGTCGGCATGGCGTTCTTCTTCTCCATCATGGCGGCGCGCTTCTGGAAGCTCAACTACATCGAGAAGCGTGACATCCGGTGGCTGATGGACATCAAGAAGATGGTCGACGGCAACGACCATGACATGCCGGAGCAGGGCAAGTACAACGGGGGCCAGAAACTGCTGTTCTGGGGCCTGGTGGCGTGCATGCTGACACTGACCGTCAGTGGCGTGATGATCTGGCGCGCCTGGCTGGATCTGCCCGTCTTCTGGGAGCGGGTGGGCGTGCTGGTGCATGCCACGGCCGCCTTCGGCATGATCATGCTGATCATCATGCACGTCTATGCCGCCATCTGGACCAGCGGCACCATCCGCGCCATGTTCTACGGTACCGTCACCCGTGCGTGGGCCAAGCAGCACCACCGCGCCTGGTACCGCAAGATGACGGGCGACAACCGCTGAGGCTGGCGGGCCGCGCAGCATTGTTCTGTGTCGGCCAAAGCGGCTATGATCCCTGCAGCGTGCCGTGAGCACCTGGGCTGCCCTCACCGGCGCCCGCGTGTCCACGGCACGCCCCGCATTCAAACCAGGGAAATTCATGTCGCAGCGCATTCTCCAGCCGGGTGAGATCGAAGCCCTCGATCGCACCGCCTTTCCTCGCATCATCCTCCCCCAGCCAGCCACGCGACTGCGTGAGCGCGCAGCACGCCTGCGCCACCTGGCCGAAGGCAGCCCCATGGGCCCCTTCCTGCGCTATCTGGCCCGCCTGGTCGATGCCCAGCATGCCGCGCTGGATGCCGTGCCCGACATGCCCCAGCCCGACGCCGAGCGGCTTGACCGCGCCCAGCGCCACGCCATGCCGCTGTGGCAGCTGCCGGCCGACATCGATCCCGCCTGGAAGCCGGTCATGCGCGCCATCGTCCAGCATCTGCAGCAGGGCCCGGGCGCCGAAGAAGCCAATGATGTGGAGTGTCAGGTGCTGGCCGAGCTTCAGGGCCTGGACGACGCGGCACTGGGCCATCTGCTGGCCAGCCTGTGGAGCAACGAGCATCTGAACGACAGCCAGCGCGTGCGCGCCCCGGTGGTGATGGCCGCCGTGCAGGTGGTCATGATGAGCCGGGCCGCACGGCTGGACCTGAAAACCCTGCCTTTTGTCGATCCCCCCACCATCTGCCCCGTGTGCAGCAGCTCGCCGCTGGCCAGCGTCGTGCACATCGGCGGTCAGGAAGAGGGCCTGCGCTACCTGCATTGCTCTGTCTGCGAGACGGAGTGGCATATGGTGCGTGTCAAGTGCAGCAACTGCGCTTCCACCGAAGGCATCAGCTACCGCCGGCTGGAGCCTGTGGACACCCCGCAGATGTCCCACGAGGAACTGGTGAAGAACCCGATGGTCGGTGCGCAGCGCGCTGCCGTGCCCTGCATGGCTGAGCTTTGCGGCAAATGCGGCTGCTACAGCAAGATCTTCGACCTGAGAAAGGATCCCACCATCGAGGTGCTGGCCGACGACCTGGGGACCCTGATGCTGGACATGATGATGGGCCAGGACGGGCATCCGCGTGCCGGGGCCCATCCCTTCCTCTTCCCCGAAGATGATGCCGGCGACGGCGGAAGCGGGGCGGGGCAGACGGGCACGCCATCGGTCCTGCCCGATCAGGACGGCCACAGGACCACCCACTGATGGCCGGGCGCGACATTCCGGCTGGCCATGCGGCATCCGGCGGGACGCCTCAGACGGCTCAGGCGCCTGCCGGCAAGAGCTTTGGTCAGGGCGGGCAGCCGACCCTGCCTTCGGTGGATACGCTGCTGCGCCTGCCGGGCATGCAGCCCCTGCTGGATGAATATGGCCACACCCGTACCGTGGCCGTCATCCGCGAGCTGCTGGCCGAGGCGCGCAACGCCTGGCGCGGACAGGGCGCCGGTGGACAGGACACAGCAAAAGCCGGGGATGCATCGGCCGGCCGTGCGCAGCCATCCTCGGCCGGTCACGGTCTTCCCGCCACGGACGATGCCTGGACGGCCCGAGTGGAAGAGACCCTGCGCCGTCAGCTGGCCCCGCGCCTGCGCGAGGTCTTCAACCTTACCGGCACCGTGCTGCACACCAACCTGGGCCGTGCGCTGCTGCCGGATGAAGTGGCCCAGGCCGTGGCACGGGCCATGACCACGCCCGCCAACCTGGAATTCGACCTGGACAGCGGCGGACGCGGCGATCGCGACGACCTGGTGAGCGGCTGGCTGCGCGAACTGACCGGGGCCGAAGACGCCACCATCGTCAACAACAACGCCGCCGGCGTGCTGCTGATGCTCAACAGCCTGGCACGCAGCAAGCAGGTGGTGGTCTCGCGGGGCGAGCTGGTCGAGATCGGCGGTGCCTTCCGCATCCCGGACATCATGTCGCGCGCCGGCGCCAAGCTGGTGGAGGTGGGCACCACCAACCGCACCCACCCAGCCGACTACGCTGGCGCCATCACCCCGCGCACCGCCATGCTCATGAAGGTCCACACCAGCAACTATGCGGTGCAGGGTTTCACCCGCAGCGTGTCCGAGGCCGAGGTGGCCCGCATCGCGCACGAGGCCGGCCTGCCCATGGCCGTGGACCTGGGCAGCGGCACCCTGGTGGACCTGTCCCGCTGGGGTCTGCCGCGCGAGATCACCGTTCAGGAGACCGTGGCCGCCGGCGCCGATCTGGTGAGCTTCAGCGGCGACAAGCTGCTGGGCGGCCCGCAGGCCGGCTTCATCGTCGGTCACCGGGATCTCATTGCCCGCCTGAAGAAGAACCCGCTCAAGCGCGCGCTGCGCGTGGGCAAGATCACCCTGGCGGCCATCGAGGCGCTGCTGCGCCTGTACATGGTGCCCGAGCGCCTGCCCGAACGGCTGACCACGCTGCGGCTCTTCATCCGTCCGCAGGCCGACATCCGCCGTCAGGCCGAGCGCCTGCTGCCCGGCATGCAGGCTGCGCTGGCCCCCGCATGGACCGTCACCGTCGAGCCCATGTTCAGCCAGATTGGCAGCGGCGCGCTGCCGGTGGATTCGCTGCCCAGCTGCGGCATGGTCATCCGATGCGTTGACGGCAAGCGTGCGGGCCGCCGCCTGAAGGCGCTGGCCGCCCGGCTGCGGGAACTGCCACGCCCCGTCATCGGCCGCGTGGCCGACGACGCCCTGTGGCTGGACCTGCGCTGCCTGGACGAAGCCGACGAAGGTGCGTTTGCGCAGCAATGGCAGCAGCTGGAGAACACGCCATGATGATCGGGACCGCCGGGCACATCGACCACGGCAAGACCTCGCTGGTCCGGGCACTGACCGGCACCGACACCGACCGCCTGCCCGAAGAGAAGAAGCGCGGCATGAGCATTGAGCTGGGCTACGCCTTCCTGGCGCCCAGCGATGATGGAGAGAAGGGAGGGGAGGGCAGGACGGCACCTGCTGCAGCGATGAAGCCTGCCGAGCAAGTGCCCGGCACTGAGGGAGCAGCCAGTCCCTCGGCCATGGCGTCCATCCAGACAGCGCCCCGCGAACCCATCGCCTTCATCGACGTGCCCGGCCACGAGAAGCTGCTGCACACGATGATCTCCGGTGCCACCGGCATCGACTTTGCCCTGCTGCTGGTGGCAGCCGACGACGGCGTGATGCCGCAGACCCGCGAGCACCTGGCCGTCCTGTCGCTGCTGGGCATCGACCGCGGCGTGGTGGCCATCACCAAGATTGATCGGGTGGATGAAGCCCGTGTGCAGGAGGTGACCCAGCAGGCGAGGGCGCTGCTGGCCGACACGCCCCTGGCCCACGCACCCATCATCCCCGTTTCGGCCACCCGCGGTGACGGCGTGGCCGAATTGCGCCAGCTGCTGCGCGCCGAGGCGGCACGGCTGGATGCGGCGCATGGTGCGGACGGGACTGCAGATTCTCATGGTTCCGACAGCCCCGTTCGGGCCGCGGCTGCCACAGAACCTGCCGAAACCACCGCAGACACCACCGTAGACACCACCGCCGAAACCACCGCAGCACTTCCGGCCCATGCAGGCTTCCGGCTGGCCATCGACCGCGTGTTCAGCCTGGACGGCGTGGGCACCGTGGCCACCGGTACGGTGCATGCCGGCCGCGTGCAGGTGGGCGACGTGCTGCAGCAGCTGCCCGATGGCCCGAAAGAGCTGCGCGTGCGCTCGCTGCATGCCCAGAACCGCAGCACCGACGCCGCCCATGCCGGCCAGCGCTGCGCCATCAACTTGGCCAGCGTCGAGCGCGACCAGCTGCAGCGGGGCCACTGGCTGGCCCAGCCCGGCATCGCCTCGGTCTCTGACCGGCTGGATGTGGAACTGCACCTCTGGCATGCCGAACCCCGGGCGATCCGCAGCGGTACCCGCGTGCATGTCCACCTGTGTACCACCGCCAGCCCGGCCGCGGTGGCCGTGCTGGACGCCGACACGCTGGCCCCGGGCCGCACGGGCCTGGCACAGCTGGTGCTGCCACAGCCCCTGGCCGCCTGGCATGGCGACCGGCTGATCCTGCGTGATGCGGCCGGACAGCGCATCATCGGTGGTGGCCGCGTGCTGGATTCCCGAGCGCCGGTACGCTACCGCCGTACCCCGCAGCGCCTGCAGCTGTTGCAGGCCCTGCAACGCCCGGCGCTGCGCGACCGCCTGGCGGGCCTGCTGGAGGCCTGCGAACATGGCGTGGACTTGCGCCAGTGGCAGCAGATCTTTGGCCTGGCCAGCGTGTCGGCCTTTGATGCCAGCCTGCAGACCCTGCCGCATCGCCGCCTGGCCGGTGACTTCATCATCGGCGAGCCCGCCTGGCAGCACCTGCGCCGTACCGTGCTGGACACCCTGGCCGCCTACCACCAGAACGCCACCGACGAGATCGGCCCCGACGCCGCCCGCCTGCGCCGCCTGGCTCGCCTGCGCATGGACGACGCACACTGGCGTCTGCTGCTGGATGCCCTGGTGAAGGAAGGCAGCGTGGCCCAGAGCGGCGCCTTCGTCCACCTGCCCGAACACGGCAGCCAGCTGGCCGCCCGCGACGAGACTCTGCTGCAGCGCCTGACCCCGCACCTGATGGAAGCCGGCGCCCAGGGCGCCTGGGTGCGTGACCTGGCCGAACATATTGGCGAACCCGCCACCAACCTGCGCCCCGCCATGGCCCGTCTGGCCCGCAGCGGCCACCTCTACCAGGTGGTGAAAGACCTGTATCTGGACGCTGCCACCGCCGCCCGACTGGCTGCGCTGGTGCGGCAGCTGGCGCTGGCGGACAAAGAGCCTGTGGAATCGGATTCGGCCGAGTTTCAACAGGCCAGCGAGCAGCCTGCTGAAGGTACGTCCGGTGCGGAACCGGGCCGCCACGCACATGCCACCCCGAAACCGACAGGGCAGGGAAGCAAGTCTCTTCCCATCCTGACTGTGGCCAAGTTCCGCGACGCCAGCGGCCTGGGCCGAAAGCGTGCCGTGCAGATGCTGGAGTTCTTCGACCGTATTGGTCTGTGCCGCCGCGTGGGGGATACGCACGTGCTGCGGCTGGAAAGTGAGGTGTTCAAGGGACCCCCTGAATAAGTCCTGCATCCGTTACGGGGATGCGACGGCCGCGGGGACTTGTTCAGAGGATCCCCAGTCGTTTCGT
>CAUVLK010000018.1:0-15375 GCA_963552635.1 uncultured Lautropia sp.
CGGGTGCTGCGGGTAGTAGCGGGCGAAGTCGGCCTCGAGGGCCTCGCCGCGCTCGTCACCCGTCAGCCCGATGCCAACGTGGTGGCCACCATCGATGCCATCAAGGCCACGCTGCCCCAGCTGCAGGCCATCCTGCCGCCGCAGGCCAGCCTCACCGTGGTGATGGACCGTTCGCTGGGCATCCGCGGCAGTCTGGCCGAGGCCCAGTGGACGCTGGTGTTCTCGTGCCTGATCGTGGCGGCCGTGGTGTGGCTCTTCGTGGCACGGCTGCGCACCGCGCTCATTCCGGTGGCGGTGATTCCGGTCTCGCTGATTGGCACCTTCGCCGTCATCTGGCTGGCGGGCTTCTCGCTCAACAACCTCAGCATCATGGCGCTGGTGGTGGCCGCCGGCCTGGTGGTCGATGACGCCATCGTCGTGCTGGAAAACATCACCCGCCATACCGAGCGGGGGCTGTCGCCTTACCGGGCTGCGATGCGCGGCGCGGGCGAGGTGAGCTTCACGCTATTGGCGCTGAACGTGGCGCTGGTGGTGGTGTTCGTGGCCGTGCTGTTCATGGGCGGCATCATCGAGCGGCTGTTCCGCGAATTCTCGCTCACGCTGGCAGCGGCCATCGTCATCTCGCTGGTCGTGTCCATCAGCCTGACGCCCGCGCTGTGCGCGCATGTTCTGCCGCGGGAAAGACGGCAAAAGGCGACCGGGCATGGTGCTGCACAGGCTGCCGCCTTGCCGGGGAACATGCCGGATGTGGCCCACGATGCAGGGCAGGGGACGCTGGGGGATGGATTGGTGTCTAAGCAGGATGACGCCGAAGCGGTACGCGCTTCATGGCATCGACGCCTGCTTGGGCTTCATGCCAGCTATTTCCATCATCTGCAGGCGGCCTATGAGCACTCGCTGGCCTGGATGCTGCGCTACGCCTGGTATGGGATCGTGGCCCTGGTGGGATTGATCGCCGCCAGTGTCTGGCTGTTTGCCAACCTGCCGCGCTCGGATCTGCCCGAGCAGGACACGGGCGTGATCGGCGCCTTCATCCGGGGCGATGACGGCTTCTCCTTCCAGATCATGCAGCCGCGCATCGAGCGCTACCGCCGCTGGATCCTGTCCGATCCGGCCGTGCAGGATGTGGCCGGCATCAGCGGTGGCAATGGCGGACTCACCAACGCCCGCCTGGTCATCACCCTCAAGCCGCTGGCTGAACGCAAGGTGTCGGCGCGCCAGGTTATCGACCGCCTGCGCCGCAACGCACCGCAAATGGCGGGCACCATGTTCTTTGGCCGTGTGGAGCAGGACCTGCAGCTGTCGCCCCCGAAGTTCGGGGATGACGCCGATCATGTGATCGTGCTGAAGTCCGGCGACCGGGATCTGCTGCGGACCTGGAACCAGCGGCTGGGCGTGGCGCTTTCGAAGCGCTCCGAGCTGGAGAACGTCCGCTACAGCCTGGGTGAGGACACCCGCCAGATCGTGCTGGAGATCGACCGAAATACGGCCAGCCGACTGGGTGTGCAGCTGACCGACATCTCGGCGGCGCTCAGCAATTCGTTCGCGCAGCGCCAGGTGGCCACGCTGTACCAGGACCGCAACCAGTACCGGGTAGTGATGGAGGTCTCCGAGCGTTTCACCGAGAATCCGCTGGCGCTGGATCGCGTGCAGATCATCACCAGCGAGGGCAAGTCGGTGGCGCTGGCCGAGGTGGCGCACTGGCACTTCGGCATGGTGCAGGACCGCGAGCGCCACGTGGACCAGTTCTCGGCTTCCACCATCAGCTTCTCGGTGGCGGCCGACGTGACCGACACTGCGGCCCTGGAGGCGGTGCGTGAGGTGATCGACGCTGAGCGCATGCCGGTCACCGTCATTGCCGACATCGACGGCGACGATGGCCGGCCCAAGTCGCTGGTCCAGGCCGACGGTCAGGGCTGGCTGATTCTGGGCGTGGTGCTGGCCGTCTACCTGGTGCTGGGCATCCTGTACGAGAACCTGCTGCATCCGATCACTGTGCTTTCCACCATTCCCTCGGCGGGCGTGGGGGCACTGCTGGCGCTGTGGGCCAGCAACACGCCGTTCAGCCTCATCGCGCTGCTGGGGCTTTTCCTGCTCATCGGCGTGGTGATGAAGAACGGCATCCTGATGATCGACGTGGCGCTGAAGAAGCAGCTCCACGAAGGACTGGCCCCGCAGGTAGCCATCCTGCAGGCGGCCGGCCAGCGCCTGCGTCCGATCCTGATGACCAACGTGGCGGCACTGGCCGGAGCCATTCCGCTGGCCATGGGCCTGGGCGATGGCGGCGAGCTGCGCCGTCCGATGGGTCTGGTCATCATCGGCGG
Organism: uncultured Lautropia sp.; assembly: GCA_963552635.1. Taxonomy (GTDB): domain Bacteria; phylum Pseudomonadota; class Gammaproteobacteria; order Burkholderiales; family Burkholderiaceae_E; genus Lautropia. The sequence continues at coordinate 2,325 of CAUVLK010000018.1, forward strand.
CCTGGCGGTCAGCCAGCTCATCACCCTCTACACCACGCCGGCGCTTTACCTGATGCTGGAGCGGTTGCAGCAATGGCTGCGGCGGGGCCGGCGCTAGAATGGCTTCCCGCTTTCCTCCCTGACTGAACCATTCGCTCCCGGAGCGTCATCCGCATGGACACCCTGCTGAAAATTGTCCGCTTCACCAACAAGACCTTCGCCCTGTGGGTGCTGCTGTTCGGCGCCCTGGGTTTCGTGTTTCCGAACCTGTTCCTGGGTCTGCGCAGCTGGATTCCCTACCTGCTGGCGGCCGTCATGCTGGGCATGGGCCTCACGCTGTCGGTGAAGGACTTCACCGGCGTGCTGCGCTACCCGAAGGCCGTGCTGGTGGGCGTGTGCGCCCAGTTCCTCATCATGCCCGCCCTGGCCTGGGGGCTGTGCAAGGTCTTTGACCTGCCGCCCGATCTGGCCGTCGGCGTCATCCTGGTGGGGGCCTGCCCGGGGGGGACCGCATCCAACGTCATGACCTATCTGGCCCGGGGCAACACGGCGCTGTCGGTGGCCTGCACCACGGTGGCCACGCTGCTGGCGCCGCTGCTCACCCCGCTGGTGTTCTGGCTGTTCGCCTCGCAGTGGCTGCAGGTGGATGCCTCGGGCATGTTCCTGTCGGTCGTGCAGGTGGTGCTGCTGCCCATCATCGTGGGTCTCATCATCAAGGCCATCCTGGGCCATCGCATCGACCACGTGGCCGAGACCATGCCGCTCATCTCGGTCATTGCCATCGTGCTGATCGTCGGTGCCGTCGTGGCCGGCAGCAAGGACCGCATCATCGATTCGGGCCTGCTGATCTTCGGCGTGGTGGTGCTGCACAACGGTCTGGGCTACCTGGGCGGGCTGCTGGCGGCGCGTCTGTTCCGGCTGCCGTTCTACGATGGCAAGGCCATCGCCATCGAGGTCGGCATGCAGAACTCCGGCCTGGGCGCCACGCTGGCCGGCCTGCACTTTGCCAGCGCGCCCATCGTCGCCGTGCCCAGCGCCGTCTTCAGCTTCTGGCATAACGTCTCGGGCCCCATCCTGGCCACGTGGTTTGCCAGCCGCCCCAACGGCAACGAGGGCACGGAAGAAGCGGGCGGGAAGGGCGCCTGACCGGGCTTCACGCTGGAAAGGCCGGTCGTCCTGACACGGTGCCGGCCGGTCCGGCATCGCATCGGTCAGCCCTGCAGCTTCCGGACGGTCTGACGCGCGGTCGGACGGTCTGACCTGCTGTCGGACGGTCCGGCAGGCGATTCCCCGCTGCAAAAAAGGGGGGAATATCCGCCACAACCGCACCCGGACCATGGCTGGCGTCGTAAACTGGGGCGGCACCCGTGCTTCACCCTTTCTCCACCTTCCCTGGCTTGCTTTCATGCCTGACATGACCGCTCGGACCCCGATGACCGTGACGACCCTCTTTCGCCGCACCACGCTGGCGACCAGCCTGCTGCTGGCGCTGGCTGGCTGCAGCGTGATGACCCCCTACAAGGTGCCTGCCTCGGCGCTGGAAGCACCGCTGGAGCAGAACAGCGGCTGGCATCTGGCGTCCAGTACCGAACGTGAGGCCGCTGCACACCAGGCGCAGGCCGGCCAGGCCGGTGCCGTTGGCCAGAAGACGGGGACGGCCGACAAGGCTGAGCCCCGGGGCAAGGATGTCAGCGCAGCGGGAGCGCCGTCCGGTGGCACGGCGGGGGATGCCGGCCGCCAGCCCGACGACCGCATTGCCGTCGTCAGCCTGATCGATGGTGCGGCCTTCCAGGATCCGGTCCTGAAGGATCTGCTGCAGCGCCTGCAGTCCGGCAACCTCTCGATGGTGCAGGCCGAGGCCCGGCTGCGCCAGGCCCAGGCCACGCTGTCGGGGGCGGGGGCCGCCCGCCTGCCGCAGGTCGGCGTCAACGTTCAGGGGGGGCGCTCGGGCAGCAAGGGCAGCGCCACGGGCCGAAGCAGTTCCGGCGGCAATCTCGGCGCGCTCAGCGCCCTGGGATTGGACCAGGACACGCTGTCCCAGCTGGGGGGCAACGGCAAGGGGGCCACCAACAACGTTCAGGCCGGCACCACCATCAGCTGGGCTCCGGACCTGTGGGGCAAGGTCTCGGCCCAGGTCGAATCCAGCCATGCTGCCCTGCAGGCGGCCGAGGCCAACCGCCGCGCTGCCGAGCTTCAGGCTCAGGTCAGTCTCATCCAGGCCTACTGGCGCATGCGTCTGGCCGAAGCGCAGCTCATCCTGCAGGCCCGCTCCGAAGCGACCTCCGAGCGTTCGCTGCAGCTTACCCGCAATCAATACCAGGCTGGTCTGGTGACGCGGGCCGATGTGGCGCAGGCCGAGACCAGCCTGCAGTCGGTCGTCACCCAGCGCCATGCCCTGGAACGCAGCCGTGATACCGAACGTCACGCCATTGCCGTTCTGCTGGGCCTGCCGCCCTCGTCGCTCACCGCCGCCGATCTGGCGCCCACCGCCATGGCCAACACGGTTCCGGGCGGCAAGGACGCCTCGGCGCCACCCGTCATGCTGCCGGCCGTGCCCGCCATTCCCGAGACGCTTTCCATCGACCTGCTGCGTCGTCGCCCCGACGTGCGCGTGGCCGAACGCCAGGTGGCGGCTGCCAATGCCGACGTGGGTGTGGCCCGTGGCGCCTGGCTGCCCGACCTGACGCTCAGCACCTCCGGCACCCTCAGCTCGGCCACGGTTGCCAATCTGCTGTCATCGCCGCTGCGCTCCTGGTCGGTCGGTGCCCAGCTGGCCCAGACCCTGTTCGACGGCGGTACCCGCAGTGCCGCCCTGAAGACCCAGGAAGCCGCCTACGACGAGAAGGTGGCGGCCTACCGCCTGCAGGTGCTCACCGCCCTGCAGGAGATCGAGGACGGTCTGTTGTCGCGCCGCACGCTTGCCAGCCAGGAGGCCGACCAGCAGCGCTTGGTGGCGCTGGCGCAGGAAGCCGAACGTGTGGTGCGCAACCGCTACCATGGCGGGGTGGTGAACTATGCCGAGCTTTCATCCGCCGAGAGCACCAGCATCAGTGCTCAGGGGCAGCTGTTGTCGCTGCAGGCTGACCGGCTGAACAACTACATCACCCTGCTGGCGGCGGTGGGGGGATCCTGGCAGCTGCCGTGATCAGCGCCGGCTGGCCTCCAGCAGCTCGGCCGCGTGAGCCCGGGTCGTGCCGGTGATCTTCTTGCCGCCCAGCATCCGGGCGATCTCTTCCTGCCGGGCGGCCTCATCCAGCCGTTCCACACGGCTGGAGACCGAATGCGCCGAGCGCGTCTTCAGCACCTTCAGGTGATGGTCGGCTCGTGCCGCCACCTGCGGCAGGTGCGTCACGCATAGCACCTGCGACTCGGCCGCCAGCCGCTGCATCAGCTCGCCGATGACGGCCGCTACCGCGCCGCCCACGCCCGTGTCGGCCTCGTCGAAGATCAGGATCGACACCGGAGCGGAGCGCGCCGCCAGCACTGCAATGGCCAGCCCGATGCGGGAAAGCTCGCCGCCCGAGGCCACACGGGCGATGGGGCGGGGCGTGGCGCCCTCGTGTGCGGCAATCTGGAACTCCACCGCGTCGATGCCCGATGGCCCGGGCGTGGCTGGCGTGCAGGCGATCAGCAGCCGGGTGCCGGGCATGCCCAGACGCTCGATCTGTTCGGTGACCTCGCCGGCCAGGCGGGCGGCCGTCTTCTTGCGGGCCGCCGACACCTTCTCTGCCAGCTTGCGGTAGGCGGCTTCGGCCTCTGCGCTGGCGGCTTCCAGCTTCTCGATATCGACCGCCGCGCCCAGCTGTTCCAGTTCGGCCTGCAGGCCCTCCAGGTGCGAGGCCAGATCCTGCGGCTGCAGGCGCAGCTTGCGGGCGGTGTTGAAGAGCGCTGCCACCCGCTGCTCCACTTCGGCAAAGCGTTCCGGATCCAGGTCCACCCGGTCGGCGTAGGCGGCCAGCTCGCTGGCGGCCTCGTCGATCTGGATGACGGCGGAGTCCACCAGCTCGGCAGCGTTCTTCAGGGCAGGGTCGATCTCGGCCAGGGCCCGCAGACGCCCCTGCAGGCTGCCCAGGCGGCCGGCAATGGCGTCCTCGTCGCGCTCCAGCGCATTGGCCAGCGCATCCGCCCCGGCCAGCAGGTCGTGGGCGTGCGCCAGTCGCTGCTGCTCGGCCGACAGGGCCTCCCATTCGCCCGGCGCCAGCCGAAGCTGCGTCAGCTCGTCGATCTCCCACTGCAGCCGCTCGATGCGGATGGCTTCCTCGCGTGAGCCGCTGCGCGCCGCTTCCAGCGCCTTGGCCGCCTGCTGCCAGCGCTGCCAGCCCTGGGCCAGGTCGGCCAGCAGTCGTTCCTGCCCGGCCAGCCGGTCCAGCAGCTCGCGCTGGGCACCGGGGCGCAGCAGGTGCTGCGATTCATGCTGACCATGGATGTCCACCAGCTGCTCGCCCAGCTCACGCAGCCGGGCAATGGTGCTGGGGTGGCCATTGATCTGTGCGCGAGAGCGGCCGTCCTTCTCGACGATGCGGCGCAGCAGCAGCTGGCCCGGATCGCCGGCCAGGTCGTGTTTAGCCAGCCAGGCGGCCAGCGTGTCATCAATGCCGAAGAGCGCCGAGATGTCGGCCCGCTCGGCCCCCTCGCGCACCAGTGTCGCGTCACCGCGCCCGCCCAGCACCAGGCCCATCGCATCCAGCAGGATGGACTTGCCGGCCCCGGTCTCGCCGGTCAGCACCGTGAAGCCCGGCCCGAATTCGATCTCGGCCGATTCGACGATCACGAAATCCCTGAGTCGCAACCATTGCAGCATGATGGAAAGCCTCTCGTCCTGGAAAGCGCTTCGTATGAACTTCGTATGGAAACTGTCAGCCCCGCCGCGGTTCCAGCCCCGGGATCTCGTGCCAGTTGAGCTTGGTGCGCAGCGTGGCGTAGTAGCTGTAGCCGGGGGGATGCAGGAAGCGGCTGGAATCGGCCGAACGGTGCAGCACCACCCGGTCGCCCAGCTGCAGGGATGCAAAGGACTGCATGTCGCAGTTGAGCCGGGCGTTTCGCCCGTGGCGGATGGTCAGCTCCACCTCGCACTGGTCGGGCAGGATGATGGGGCGCGCCGACAGCGACTGTGGCGCCACCGGCGCCAGCACGAAGCCGTGCAGCGACGGGTGCATCAGCGGCCCGCCCACCGATAGCGCGTAGGCGGTGGAGCCCGTGGGCGTGGCCACGATCAGGCCGTCGGCGCGCGGGCTGTACATGTAAAGCCCGTTGACGCTCACCTCGATCTCGATCAGCCCGGTGTGCGAGCTGCGGCTGATCACCACGTCATTGAGCGCCCGGGCGTGAAAGAGCGCCTTGCCTTCCCGCCAGATGTGCGCTTCGAGCAGCGACCGTTCCTCGATCTCGTAGTGGCCGTTCAGGATCTCGTCCAGCCCCTTCTGCCAGTCCGACATCGGGATGTCGGTGATGAAGCCCAGCCGCCCCCGGTTGATGCCGACGATGGGCACCTTCAGCGGGGCCAGCGCGCGGGCCACTCCCAGCATGGTGCCGTCGCCCCCCACCACCACGGCCAGATCGGCCTGGCGACCCAGTGACTGCACCAGCCGCATGTTGCGGCTGATCTCGGTCAGCACCGTGATGCCGCGCTGGGTCAGCCAGTCGGCAATTTCCTCGAGGATGCGCTCACGCAGCCCGTCGGATTGCGGGCGACCGAACAGCGCGATGGTCTTGAAAGGGGCAGTCATGCGGCGGATTGAACCATAATTCCGGATAATTGCGTCATGGTCATTGACTCCTGCCGGGTCATCCCGGGTAAGCCGAATGGATGAACGCGCCCGAATCCTGCTCAAGTCCCTCATCGAACACTACATCGTCGACGGCCAGCCTGTGGGCTCGCGCACGCTGTCGCAGTACTCGCGCCTGGACCTGTCGCCGGCCACCATCCGCAATGTCATGGCCAATCTGGAAGAGCATGGCCTGATTGCCCACCGCCACACGTCCAGTGGCCGTGTGCCCACCCCGCGTGGCTACCGACTGTTCGTCGACTCGCTGCTCACCGTCCAGCCTCTGGAAGCCGGCGAGGCCAGCCAGATGCAGGGCGCCCTGGTGGCTCAGGAGCCACGCCAGGTTCTGGCCAAGGCCGCGGGGCTGCTGTCGCAGCTCTCGTCCTTTGCCGGTGTGGTCTCCACCCAGCGCGGCAGCGGCACCTTCCGGCACATCGAGTTCCTGCGGCTCTCGGCCCGGCGCGTGCTGCTCATCCTGGTCTCGCCCGAGGGCGACGTGCACAACCGCATGTTGCAGCTTGACCGCGACTACACGCCATCGACCCTCAACGAGGCGGCCAACTACATCAATGCCCATTACGCCGGCATCGATTTCGATGAGATCAAGCGCCGCTTGGGCACCGAGCTGGCCGAGCTGCGCCGCGACATCAGCGCCCTGATGCAGCGCGCCGTCGATGCCGGCCGCGAGGCCGTGGAAGACGACAGCGACAAGATGCTCATCGCCGGCAGCAGCAACTTTGTCGGCATCCCTGACTTTGCCGACGACATGGCGCGCCTGAAGCAGCTCTTCAGTCTCTTCGAGCAGCGCACCGACCTGCTGCAGCTGATGGATGCCTCGGCCCGCGCCAGCGGGGTGCAGATCTATATTGGCGGCGAATCCGAGCTGGTGCCGATGGAGGAACTGTCCATCGTCATTGCGCCCTACAAGGCCGACGGCAAGGTGGTGGGCACCCTGGGCGTCATCGGCCCCACCCGCATGGCCTACCAGCGGATGATCCCCATGGTGGACATCACGGCGCGGCTGGTGTCGTCGGCGCTGGATGCGGGGCGGGAGTGAGCAGGGCGTCACGGCCCTCGGGCGTGGTCCGCTGTCGTGGTCCGCTGTCGTGCCCCGTGCAACGCCTGGAACGGTATCGTCGGCCAGCCCCTACAATCAGCGCTGATCACCGACGATGGACACTGTTGTCCACATGACCGACGCCTGCCATGAACGATACCGCCCCACCCTCCCGCGCCGCCATCCTGCTGGTCCAGCTGGGCACGCCCGACAAGCCGGAGGTGCCGGAGGTGCGCCGCTACCTGCGTGAGTTTCTCACCGACCGGCGGGTGGTCGAGCAGTCGCCCCTCATCTGGTGGCCCATCCTGTATTCCATGGTGCTCACCCGCCGACCCAAGGAGTCGGCCGAGAAGTACCGCGCCATCTGGACCAAGGCCGGCTCGCCGCTGCTGGTCAACACGAAGCTGGCGGCCGAGGCACTGCAGGACGAGCTGAACAAGCGGGGCCGGCAGGTGGAAGTGGTCTGGGCCATGCGCTATGGCAACCCGTCGATGGTCGAGGCCCTGCGCGACCTGCGCGACCGGGGTTTCTCGCGCATCGTCGTGCTGCCGATGTACCCGCAGTACTCGGCTGCCACCAGCGGCACCGTGTTCGACGTGATCGCCCGCGAGTTCCTCAAGTGGCGCAGCATTCCGGCGCTGCGCTTTCTGCAGAGCTTTCACGATGACCTCGGCTACATTGCCGCCGTGGCCGAGAGCATCCGCCACTTCTGGCGCCAGTCCGAGGCCGGCAAGCCCGAGAAGCTCATCTTCAGCTTCCACGGCCTGCCACAGAGTTGCGTGGATCAGGGCGACCCCTACGTGAAGCAGTGCCAGGAAAGCGCCGCCCTCATCGCCGGCGCCTTGGGGCTGGCCAAGGAAGACTGGCTGCTGACTTTCCAGTCACGCTTTGGCCGCGCGGAATGGGTCAAACCCTATACCCAGCCCACCGTCGAGGCGCTGGCCAGGAAGGGTGTCAAGACCGTGGATGTGGTGTGCCCGGGGTTCGTGTCCGACTGCATCGAGACGCTGGAAGAGATCGACATGGAGGTGCACAACGCCTTTGTGGGCGCCGGCGGCAAGCGCTTCCGCTACATCCATTGCCTCAACGACGCCCCGCTGTGGATCCACGCCCTGGCCGACATCGTGGGCAACGAGCTGGCGGGGTGGAAGACACTGGAGGCGGAGCAGGGGCGGCGCAAGGGGTGAGGGGCTGTCCAGTGGCTGACCGATCTGTGATTCCGTCGTCTGAAGAGTCTGAAGGGCACCAACGGCAGCAGCAGCGTCCGGAACAGCCCGGGCTGACGGCAGTGGAATGGCTGCTTGCGCAGAAAAGTCTTGAGAACCGGTCGCGTGCCGAGATCGATGAGGCCTTGCGTGAGGAGCGCGACTGGTGACGCCATACGGATCGGAATTCCTGGGCATCGTCCTCATCCACTTCCTGGCGGTCATCTCGCCGGGGCCGGATTTTGCGGTGGCGGTCCGCCAGAGCGTGCGTCATGGGCGTCAGGTCGGCATCTGGACGGCGCTGGGCATCGGGGCCGGTATCTCGGTCCACGTGCTCTACACGCTGGTGGGCATCAGCGCGCTGCTGCGCACTACGCCGTGGGCGATGTCGGCCGCCCGCTGGGCCGGTGCGGCCTACCTGCTGTGGCTGGGCATCCGCTTCGTGCGCAGCGCGCCTCCGACGCCGCAGGATGTGGCCGTGCAGGGGCCGACGCAGGGCAGTCCGGCGGGGGATGCTTCATCGGTGATGACACCGGAAAGCACTTCCGTCCAGACCCCTGAACCATCCGCCCGCCGCGCCTTCTGGGTGGGCTTCATGACCAACGCCACCAACCCCAAGGCCACGCTGTTCTTTCTGGCCGTGTTCACCACCGTGGTCAGCCCAGCCACGCCGCTGTGGGTGCAGGGACTCTATGGGCTCTGGATGTGCGCAGCCACGGCCGCCTGGTTCGTGGTGGTGTCGCTGATGTTCTCGCGGCAGGCGGTACGGCAGCGCTTCCTGGCCTATGGCCACTGGTTCGAGCGCATCATGGGCGTGCTGCTGCTGGTCTTTGCGCTGAAGCTGTTCCTGTCCTGAAGCAGGGTACCCGACAGCGGGATGCAGAAGCAGGAAAGCAGCAGGACGTGTGAATCGGGCGTCAGGGGCCGAATGAACAGTTCCAAGGCCCGAACTTCCATGGAAAAGCCCCCGGTCCGTGAAGGACGCGGGGGCTTTCCTTTTCCTGCGGGGTGAGGGGGCCGGCGAAGGCGGGGGTATCGAAGCCTTCGCTGGTAGCAGGTTTCAGGACTCGGTCTCCAGCCGGTTGCGCACGCCGCTGGTGACACTTCCCAGATGGCCGTAGCGCTGACGGCTGCCGCGCGTGGCTTCACGGTCTCGCAGGTTGCTGTGAGGAGCCGTGGCGGCCTGCCGGGCCTTCTGTTCGGCGCGTGCCTTGGCATTCTCGCGGACATGCACCACGAAGCCGCCCAGCATCACCAGAATGGCGGCCACGGCCGTGGCCAGCACCATGTGGCGGTACTCGTCGATGAACATCATCACGATGAGCGAGCCGATGATGAAGACGATGACGGCGTAGGTGAGCCAGGGGAACAGCCACATCTTCAGCCGGATCTCGCGGCCTTCGGCCTCCAGCTTGCGGCGCATCTTCAGTTGCGAGAAGGCGATGACCAGGTAGACCAGCATGGCGATCATGCCCGTGGTGTTCATCAGCACGTCCAGAATGTCCTTCGGGCGCAGCGAATCGAAGAAGTTCAGCACCGCGATGAACACGGCGATGGAACACGAGGCGACGACCGAGTACACGGGAATGCCGCGGGTGGAGGTCTGCTTGAAGATGGGGTGGGCATCGCCGCGCTTGGCCAGCGAGAACAGCATGCGCGAGGCGGTGTAGTGGGCCGAGATCAGGCAGCTGCTGACCGAGGTGAGCACCACGAAGTTCATCAGGTACTGGGCACCGGGCACGCCCAGCAGTTCCAGGGTGCGGCGATAGGAGCCGTAGCCGGACTCGCCCAGGTGCGGGTCGTTCCAGGGCACCAGGCAGACGATCAGGAAGATCGAGCCGATGTAGAAGAGGCAGATCCGCCAGACCACTGAGTTGGTGGCCTTGACGATCTGCTCGGCCGGGTTGGCCGATTCCGAGGCCGCAATGGTGACGATCTCGGCGCCCAGGAAGGCGAACATCACGCCCAGCATGGCCACGATGACCGACGACCAGCCGTTGGGCATGAAGCCGCCATGGGCCGTGAGGTTGGCGATGCCATGCACTGCGCCCCCTTGCCAGATGTTGAGGACCGCCAGCAGGCAGATGATGATGAAGCAGACGATGGCCGTGACCTTGATCAGCGCGAACCAGAATTCGAACTCGCCGTAGTTGCGCACGTTCATGAAGTTGATGCTGATCAGCAGGAACGTGGCCACGAGGGTGAACACGTTGACCGAGATGTCGGGAAACCAGGTGTTCAGGATCATCCCGGCCACATAGGCTTCCCAGGCCATCAGCAGGGCCCAGAACCACCAGTACAGCCAGCCGATGGTGAAGCCGGCCCAGCGGCCGATGGCCTTGTCGGCGTAGGTGGAGAACGAACCGGTATCGGGCGAGGAGGTGGCCATTTCGCCCAGCATGCGCATGATGAGCATGACCACGATGCCGCCGGCCAGGTAGGCCAGAACCACGGCGGGGCCCGTGGTATAGATGATCTTGCCCGAGCCCACGAACAGCGCTGCACCGATCACGCCGGCAATCGACATCATCGTGAGGTGACGGGTCTTCAGGGTGGCCTGGAGCTGCTCCGTGTTTTTTCGCTTGCCTGAGCAGCCGTGATGGGGAGCGTTCGTGGTCTCTTTCATATCGTGATTCTTATATCGAATGAATATTGGACTGACCGATCACCGCATGAAATGAAGCGATGATTCTGGCGCGGGCAGGTCTGTCGAACGCACGAGCCAGGACGGGCGCATGTCAAAAACGTAGCACAGGAAACCGGGCAGAAAATGCAGGCGCGGGTTTTGGGCTGGGTTATCCCCAGTGTTTCATGGTGCGCTGCAGAAAATGGAACTTCTTTGTACGTGAATAAGCCTGAATTGGCGGTTGGAGCCGTATGGCAGGCAGAAGGTTTGATTCGGAATTAAATCAGGGGATAAATGTGGAGAAGGAAGGGTGAATGGGTTAGGGGTAATCCCTAGGGGGTTTCCGGACAGGGGGCAGGCGGGCGTTGCATCACGGCTTCTCTGGCTACGTGTGCTCACGGATAGGGCGTCAGATTATTGCCATATCGCCCGGGATATGAGGGCATTTGTTTTTGATAGCGATGGAAAATGGTTTGTCCGGATGCCGCCATATCCGGATGCCGCCAGAAAAAAGGCCACGCAGAAAGCGTGGCCTTGTCGTGGGGCGTCGGGGCGGCGAATCAGGACGCCGCCTGCGACAGGTCCCGATGGCCGGAACTGTCGCCAGCGGGCATGACCGCCGCCATCAGGATCACTGCGGCGGAATGCGCAGCTTCTGTCCCGGGTAGATCTTGTCGGGGTGCGACAGCATGGGCCGGTTGGCCTCGAAGATCTTGTTGTACAGGTTGGCGTTGCCGTAGTACTCCTTGGCGATCTTCGAGAGCGTGTCGCCCTTGACCACGGTGTAGTAGCGGGCCTCGGGGGCGGACGAGGCTACCGTCAGCTCGTCGTTGACCTGCTCCACGCCGGCCACGTTGCCGCAGCACAGCAGGATCTTTTCCTTGGTTTCCTGGTCGGAAGCCTGGCCCGAGACCGTGACGGCGCTGCTGGCACCATCGAACTTCACGCTCAGGTTCTCGGCGTCCAGGTTCTGGGCGCGGATGTAGGTGACGATCGCATCGGCCGCCGCCTGGTTGGCCGCATCGGGGTTGCTGGCCGGGGTGGCGGCCTGGGCGGTGCCACCGCCAAACAGCTTCTCGCCGGCTTCCTTGATGAAGGACATCAGACTCATGCGGTTTCTCCTGTGGAATGGTTGAGGGGAGGGCAGCACCATGGGCCGCGCGCTGCCCGGCGCCCCGGCGTCCGGACAGGTGCCGAGGGCCAGACGCCTATTGTGGACCATGTTGGCGACCCATGGCGGGGGCTGCCCATGCCATGGGGCCGTGCGCCACAGTGGCGTTTCAGAGGGGGCGGCATGACGGGACTGGCCCGTATCGCGCTCCTGGTGCGGATCTTCCGCCGCAGCCGGCAGACCGTTCGTGCCGCCCGGGCGGGGATGTGGTCAAATCCGGGTTGTGAATCCTTGTTTCACCCCTATGTAGGGGTGATGTTCATGCCCGCGGGTGGATGCGACCATGTCCACCACCGGGGCGGGCGGCAGCCGCACTGTCGCCGGATTCGACAGACTTTTCAAGATATGGGGTATTCCAAGCCATGAAGGATTTCAGAAAGCACGGCTATCCGCATCACCCCGGTCAGCATCCGCAGCCGCAGCAGGGCTACGGGGGAGAGCGGCCGATGTTCGCCAACGATCCGCGTGACTATTCGCGGGCGGGCCAGCGGCAGGGGCATGCCGGCGAGCCCTACCACGACGCAGACCAGGGCTGGCAGCAACAGGGGCAGCACGCCGCACAGCCGGGCCAGGGCCAGCAGGCCGCCTACGGCCAGCCCCAGGGTGCTCAACCCGGTCAGGCTGCTCCGCAGGGCCAGGAAGGCTGGCAGACCGCTGGCCAGGAAGCGCCCCTGCATGCGGCCGAAGCCGGTCAGGACGACGCCGTCGTGGCCGCCCTGCAGGCCGAGATCGAGGCCCTGAAGGCCCAGCTGGCCGAGGCCGAGCAGAAGGCTGGCGAGAACCACGAGCACTTCGTGCGCGCCAGCGCCGAGACGGAAAATGTCCGCCGTCGCAGCAAGGAAGAGCTGGACAAGGCGCGCAAGTTCGCCATCGAGGGCTTTGCCGAGTCGCTGCTGCCGGTCTGCGACAGCCTGGAAATGGCGCTCACCGTCGAGTCCCCGTCGGTGGACAGCATCCGCGAGGGCGTCCAGGCCACGCTGCGCCAGCTGCAGCAGGCGCTGGAGCGCAACAAGGTCCAGGTCATCGACCCGCTGGGCCAGCGCTTCGACCCCAACACCCAGCAGGCCATCTCCATGCAGCCCAACCCGGAGGTGGCGGCCAACCACGTGGCGGCCGTGCTGCAGAAAGGCTATCTGATCAATGATCGGGTCCTGCGCCCGGCCATGGTGGTGGTCAGCCAGGGCTGAGCCCGCTGACGGGGCGCAAGGGGCAGGGTGGGGCGCTGTCCGCCCAGCCGTCTTCTGCCGG
>CAUVLK010000019.1:0-15317 GCA_963552635.1 uncultured Lautropia sp.
GACCGCGACCCTCTTGCCGACGATCATCTCCCGGTAGGGGTCGAAGACCTGGCGCATACGACAGGAACAGGCTGCCGGTGTGCTTGGCGGCGTTCTCGGGCAGCTTGCCGTTGTAGGTGTCGTTGATCTTGCGGAATTTCGGATCCAGCCACAGTGCCGACGACTGCCAGGACAGCTGCCGGGTGAGCGAGCCCTGGGCCGACAGCTCCAGACCGCGGTAGCGCTGTTCGCCGTCGGCCGTGTAGATGTTGTTGGCGTTGGTGTAGTAGCCGGGGCGCTTGATGTCGAAGACGGCAGCCGACAGCAGCGTGCCGTTGGAGATCTGCCAGCGGGCGCCGATCTCGTACTGGTCGCTCACGCCCGGACGAAGGCGCTCGTTCTGGTTGGCCGTGCCGGTCGGTGCGGCTTCACCTTCTTCCAGTGCCTTGCCATACGAGCCGTAGAAGGACAGGGTGCCATCCGGCTTGTAGACCACCGAGGCCATGGGCGTGGTCTTGGTGGCATCGTAGTGGTTAGTGCCCTGGTCGCTCTTGTACTTGCTGTAGCGCAGGCCGCCGATGACCTGCCACTGCGGGTTCAGCTCCACGCGGTCGATGGCGTAGACACCCAGGTCAGAGGTTTCCAGCAGCGGCGTGGTGGGATTGGCCGGCCGGGCGCCGAGCGTGTAGTTGGTGATGGCCACCGGGTTGTACAGGTTCTGGCTGGCGATCGCGTAGTTGCGCTGGTAGACCGGATCCTGTTCCTTCGTGGCACGGGCCACGCCAGCCGTCAGGTTGTGCGTGACGCCGGCGGTGTCGAAGGTGCCGGCAAGTTCACCACGCAGCAGATCGGAGGTGTTGACGTTGTTCTGCATGTTGCCGCGGATGCGGCCGGCTCCCGTGGCCACGGCGGCGGCGTTGGTGAACTGGAAGATGGGCAGGGTGCGGTCGCGGTCCACCTTGGAGCGGCCCGCTTCAACGGTCAGCGCCCAGTTGTCGGACAGGGCATAGTCTGCCCGTGCCTGGATGTTGGTGGTCTCGGAGCGGAAGGTGGCCCAGTTCGGGCCCACCAGTTTCTTCGGATCGACCGCGCGGGGCAGGGTGATGGTGCCGTTGACGGCGGTGGGCAGGGCCACCCCTTCCTGTTCGACGGTGCGGCGGCGGTCGTACTCCAGATCCAGTGCCAGCACCAGGCGGCTGGTCACGCGCCAGTCGAAGGCGGCAGAGGCGAAGCTGCGGTTGCCTTTGTCCACGCCATCCAGGTAGTTGCCCAGCTGGCCGCCGGCCACGTTCAGGCGCAGCGCGTACTGGTCTTCATCGCCAAAGCGGCGGCCCACGTCGGCATGCGCCAGGACGGTGCCATTGGTGTCGAAGCGCAGCCCCACGCTGGTGATGGGGTGAAGGCCAGCACGCTTGGTGACGTAGTTGACGATGCCCGACGGCGCAGTGAAGCCGTAGTACAGGGCCGAGGCGCCCTTCAGCACTTCCACGCGGGCCTTGTTCTCCATGGGCACCTGCGAGAAGTTCATGATGGGCATGGAACCGTTGAGACGGTAGTTGGTGCGGTTCTGCACTTCCATGCCACGAATGACCAGCTGGTCCCAGGTGTCGCCGCCGTTCTGCTGGCGGGTGACACCGGCGGTGTTGCGCACGGCGTCGTACAGGCCTTCGGCCGCCTGCGCTTCCAGCACCTTGCTGGTAACGACGTTGATGGTGGAGGGCACGTCCATCACGTCGGCGCCGCGGAAGGTGCCGGCCTTGACGGTGACGGGCTTGAAGCCCTCGGAGCGCACGGCGGTGACATGCACGGCCTGCAGCGTGGCGCTGTCCTTGCCGGAGGTGGCGCTTTCAGCGCTTTCGGCAGCGACGATGACTTCCTGGGCATGGGCCAGGGGGGCAGCAAGGGCCAGGGCCAGCATCAGCGGCAGCCGGCGCAGGGTGTGGGGGCAGGAGGAGATCATGGGTTATGAAAGGTATGTGCCTGATATGCAACGGCGGTATGGTAATCGATATGGTTCGCAACATCCGTCATGCCCACGATACGAATGGACAAATGAAAAGGCCGCCGAATGGCGGCCTTTTGGCAGGCTGCAGGGGCGGGGGATCAGCCCTTGCCCAGCTGCTTCTTGACGGCGTCGACCACGCGCACGGCCATGGCGACGATGGTCAGCGTCGGGGGCGCGCAGCCGCCGGTGGTGAAGACGGCGCTGCTGGCCACGTACAGGTTGGAGACGCCATGCACGCGGCAGTTGCGGTCGACCACGCCCTGCTTCGGATCATCGGCCATGCGGGCCGTGCCGGCGGGGTGGTGGGCCGTCATCTGGGTGACCAGGGGCAGGCCATCACGGCGCTCGACACGCAGCCGGCCGATGCCGGACTGCTCGAAGGCCTTCTGCACGATGTCCTGCGTGCCCAGGGCGCTGCGGATGTCGAAGTCGCGCCAGCGGAATTCCACTTTCGGCTTGCGCATGCCGGTGGCGTCGCGCTCGTCGCTGAGGGTGATGCGGTTGTCCGGATCGGGCGACTGCTCGGCAATCTGGTAGAGATCGATGACCTTGAAGAACTGGTCGCGATGCGGTGCCTCATACCAGCCGCCGCTGTCGCGGTTGTACGGGATCTGCAGCCAGGGGGCGCGGGCCACCTTGATGAACACCAAGTCGTCGATGCCACCCAGCACTTTCAGCAGGTGGTGCAGCGGGCGCTCGGGCATCTGGCGGGCACGCAGGTCGCGCACGATCTTGCGCAGCGAATAGTAGGCCGGCGAACGGAAGGTGGTGCCGCGGCCGAACAGGCGCTGTGCGAGCCTCACGCGCGAGAACGCTGGCTGCGCGTTGAGCCCGATGGAGGTGTTCATCAGGTGACGCTCTTCCAGCGTCTTCTGCGGGATGGCCAGCTTGCCCAGCACGTGCGAGAGGCCTCGGTGCTGCAGGTCATAGAGGCCGAAGGCCGAGATGGGCTGGTTGGGGAACAGCGTGCCGGTCTTGACGATCTGGCGGTCCATCAGGAAGCGGCCGACCAGCCCGTTGTCGTTGCCCAGACCATGCTTGGCCACACGGTCGGAGGCCAGCAGCAGGCGGGGCACCTGGAAGCCGCCCTGGGCGAGGATCACCTGCTTGGCAGCAATGGTGAAGCGGCGTCCGTCCAGGCAGGCCACCTTCACGCCGGTGACGGTGCTGGCATCCTCATTGGTGTCCAGCTCGACCGCGTTGGCCTTCATGATGAGCCGCATGTTCTGGCTCTGCTTGATCCGGCCGCCGATGCCTTCGGTGAGCGCGGCCTGCGAACCGGTCATGTACAGCTTGGTCTCCAGGGTGTTGTCCTTGAAGTCCAGCAGCTTGCGCTCATCGGAGACCCACGGGGCCATCTCCAGCGAGTCGATGCCGGTTTCCCACAGCTTGAGCGCCCGCAGATAGTACGGGTGCATCGTGTCGTAATCGATGGGCCAGCCACTGTGCGGCATCCAGTCGCGCTTCTTGAAGTCGATGGGATCGAAGGTGGCCAGGTGGCAGTTCTTCGTGCCATGGACCTGCACGTCCCATTGCACCGAGGTGCCGCCGAAGCGCCGGTCATGCGACCAGACGATGTCGGGGTAGAGGTCGGGCGTGTCTTCGGAGACACCGGCCGCCAGTTGCTGGGTGGCTGCGTCAGGCTCTTCGCCGCCGGATTCCAGCAGGATGACATCGAGGCCACTGCCCAGCAGTTCCTGGGCAGCAGCAAGGCCGGCAGGGCCGGCCCCGATGATGCAGACGTCGGTGTTCAACGTCTGCTGGTCAGGGATGGAGTGTGGGGAGACAAGCATCGTGGGTTTTCCATGGCCGTCAGGGGGAGCGACCATTATAGAAAACCGATACTAAATCTTTCGATTTTGCAACACTTGGAAATGACGAAGGGTCATGTCGTGTCGACGTTTGCGCCGGTAGAGGCGGTGCAGGTGTTGTGGGGTGGCAACGCGCAGCCGTTGGATGGGGGATATGGCGGTGGGCGTGGCCTGGAACGATACAGGGATCGGCAGGGCGGATGACGGGGCAGGCTGCCGACTCCGGGACCCGTCTGATCGGGAATCGATACCGGAACCAGGGACGCCCGGAATGATTCGCAGCGGAACATGGGCATGGGCCAGAACCTGTGCGCACGTCGAATCATCGGAGGGGTTCTGTGGGGCACACCGCAGCCAGACCACACGCTTGCCCTGACGGGCCTCATCACGCAGGCGGACGGCAACATGGGCTGCATGCTGGCTACCCGTGCCATCGAACTGGTCATGGGGAGCCAGTGCCGGGGCCAGGCAACTGCGTTCGGCATCCTTGCGGATCTGCTGACGGACCGGCTCGGAGACGCGGGCCTCGTACAGCACCAGGTCGGCGGCCTGCAGGGCGCGCAGGGCGTGCAGGGTCAGAAGGCCCGGGTCGTCGGGGTCGGCGTGCACCACGACGACCTCGCCTTGCCGGGCGGCCTGGCCATCCAGCTGGCGGGCCAGTTCGGCCTCGGCGGCCACGATGTCTCCCTGGGCCACCAGGGCGTCAAAGCGGCTGGCGAACAGGGTTTCCCAGAAGTGGCGGCGTTCGCGCACGGTACCCAACTTTTCCTGCACCCGGGCGCGCCAGCGGCCAGCGATGTTGGCCAGGGTGCCGGTGTGCTGCGGCAGCAGGGCCTCGATGCGCTGACGCCAGTGCCGGATCAGTACGGGTGACGTGCCGGATGAGGAAATGGCCACCTGGATGGGGCTGCGGTCGATGACGGCCGGGGTGATGAAGGAGCAGCGCTGCGGATCGTCGACCGTGTTGCACAGCAGGTGTCGGGCCTGAGCGGCCTTGAACACCTGGCTGTCCACCTCGGCATCACCGGTGGCCGAGACCACCAGGAAGACATCCTGCAGGTGCGTGGGGTGGAACTCTCGCGCCAGCCACTGGATGCGCCCTTCGTTCTGCCAGTCCAGGAAAGCCGGGGCCAGTTCGCGGGCCACCACGCGGATGCTGGCGCCCGCCTGCAGCAGGCTTTCGGCCTTGCGGGTGGCCACTTCGCCTGCGCCCACCAGCAGCACGGCACGACCCTTCAGGTCGGCAAAGAGGGGAAAGTACTGCATGATGGGTGTCCTTGGTCCTTAGGGCAGGGAGGTTGTTGCCGGGACGCTTTCCCGGGGGCACTCGGATGGTTCTCAGGCGGCGACGGCCCAGAAATCGCGTGGGGCGTCCAGCACCGGGGCGATGATGCCGGTGCGTACCGCGAAGTCGCCAAAGCCTTCCTCGCCCTGGCGCCCCTGGGCCCAGGCGCCCAGCCAGCCGTCAATGATTTCCAGGATCTCTTCCTGCACGATGTTTTCCTTGAAGAGGCGCGGGATGCGGGTGCCTTCGCGGTTTCCGCCCACGTACAGGTTGTAGCGGCCAATGGCCTTGCCCACCAGGCCGATCTCGGCCAGCATCGAACGCCCGCAGCCGTTGGGGCAGCCCGTCACGCGCAGCACCACGTGTTCGTCGGACAGGCCATGACGTGCCATCAGCTCGTCCATGCGGTCAGCGAACTGCGGCAGGAAGCGTTCCGATTCCGCCATGGCCAGCGGGCATGTGGGCAGCGAGACGCAGGCCATGGAATTCTCGCGCTGTGGTGTCACGCGCTCGCTCATCAGTCCGTGCTCGCGGGCGATGCGCTCGATCTGCTCCTTGTCTTCGGGGCGCACGTTGGCCACGATCAGGTTCTGGTTGGCCGTCAGCCGGAAGTCGCCCGTGTGGACCTTGGCAATCTCGCGCATGCCGGTCTTCAGCGGCTTGCCCGGGCGGTCCACCAGCCGGCCATTCTCGATGAACAGCGTCAGGTGCCAGTTGCCTTCCTCGCCCTGAACCCAGCCGATGCGGTCGCCGCGGGTGGTGAATTCATAGGGGCGGATGGGCTCGAACTTCGCGCCCATGCGGTTCTCCACTTCGGCGATGAACACGTCAGTGCCGACGCGCTCCAGGGTGTAGCGGGTCTTGGCGTTCTTGCGGTCGCTGCGATTGCCCCAGTCCCGCTGAACCGACACCACGGCAGCGGCGCAGTCCAGCACCTTGTCCAGCGAAACGAAGCCGAACTCGCGTGCCACGTTGGGATAGGTGCGGGTGTTGCCGTGTTCCATGGAAAGGCCGCCGCCCACCAGCACGTTGAAGCCGACGAGATGCTTGCCATCACCGATGGCCACGAAGTTCAGGTCGTTGGCGTGCAGGTCCACGTCATTGTGCGGCGGGATGACCACCGTGGTCTTGAACTTGCGTGGCAGATAGCTCTTGCCCAGAACGGGTTCGGTGTCGTCACCGCTTTTCGCCTTGTCGATGACCGGGGTGCCGAAGAAGTTCTCGGTGGAGTGCAGTTTCTGCCCGTCCAGCCAGATCTCGGCGTAGGCACGGGTGCGAGGCAGCAGATGTTCGGAGATTTTCTTGGCCCATTCCCAGGCTTCACGGTGCAGTGAAGATTCCACCGGGTTGCTGGTGCACAGCACGTTGCGGTTCACGTCGCCCGCAGTGGCGATGCTGTCCAGGCCCAGCTCGTTGAGCCACTGGTGCATGGGCTTGATGTTTTCCTTCAGCACGCCATGGAACTGGAAGGTCTGCCGGTTGGTGAGCCGGATGCTGCCGTAGATCGTCTGTTCGGTGGCGAACTTGTCGATACCCAGCCATTGCTTCGGCTGGATGATGCCACCAGGCAGACGGCAGCGCAGCATGACGTTCTTCAGCGGTTCCAGCTTCTGCCCCACGCGCTCGGCACGGATGTCGCGGTCATCCTGTTCGTACATGCCGTGGAAGCGGATCAGCTGGAAGTTGTCGCCATTGAATCCGCCGGTGAGTCCGTCACCGAGATCCTCGCGAATGGTTCCCTTCAGATAATGGCTGTTGCCTTTCAGGCGTTCATTGTCGGCCAAGGGCGCATCGGGCAGCTTGGCGCGTTTGTCCAGTACGGCGTTCGACATGGTGTTTCTCTGGAATCTCGGGTTGTTCAATCGTGGTGCGCAGGCATTGAATGCCTTGGGGGTATCACGGCAGCAGCGTGTGTCTTTTCAGTAGACATCCCGCTGGTAGCGGCGATCCTCACGCAGGTCGTTCAGGTAGTCGTCGGCATCGTCTTCGGACATGCCCCCGTGGGTCATGACGATCTCTTTCAGGGCACGGTCCACGTCACGTGCCATGCGGTTGGCGTCGCCGCAGACATAAAGGTGTGCGCCTTCCTGAAGCCATTGCCAGACGTCGGCCCCGGCCTGGGTCAGACGATGCTGCACGTAGACTTTCTCCTTGCCCTGGCGGGACCAGGCCAGGTCCGCGCGGGTGAGCAGACCGCTCTTGCGGTACTGCAGCCATTCGGCCTGATAGAGAAAATCGTCGGTGAAACGCTGATTGCCGAAGATGAGCCAGTTCCGACCCGTATCACCCTGTGCCTCGCGTTGCTGCATGAAGGCACGGAAGGGGGCAACGCCGGTACCCGCACCGATCATGATGATCGATGTGTCGCCATCGGCCGGAAGCCGGAAATGGGGGTTGGGCTCGACGAAGACACGTACGCCATCGCCTTCTTCCAGCAAGTGGCCCAGATAGCCGGAAGCGGCGCCAGTGTAATGCTGACCATGGTGGCGGAACTGCACGACGCCGACGGTAAGGTGTACCTCATCGCCCACATCGTCCTGTGATGAAGCAATGGAATAGAGCCGTGGTGCCTGGGGGCGGAACAGTTTCAGCAGTTCCTGCGCTGGAAGTCGGTGCGGGTGCTCGGCAAATACGCCCACGGGTGGGGTGCTGGCCAGGTAGACATCCAGCGCTTCGGCGTTCTCGACGATTTCCTGCAGCTCACGTTTTCCGCTGTGGGCGGCATAGGCCTGCACGAAGGACGGGGTGTTCTGCGTGATGTCGACGTGATGAGTGAGTGCATGACGGATATCGGTGGACGTTCCGTCGGGCAGTTGCACCGTCTCGTCGCCTTTCAGGCCGTGCAGGGACAGGATCTCGCTGACCAGGTCCGGTGCGTTGACCGGCCACACGCCCAATGCGTCGCCGGGCTGATACTGGATGCCGGAATCCGACAGGTCGATCTCGATGTGCTCGACATCCTTTTCGGCGTTGCGTGCGGTGATCTTCTGGCGCACCGACAGACTGGCGGTGAAGGGCTTTTCACGCGTCCAGACCTGTGCGGCAGGGGCCTCCATGGTGGCCACGCCGCCATCGGCAGGCAGGGGGAAACCGCCGAGGTTTCCGGCCGTGTTCAGGGTGCCCGGGCCGCCGGGAAGCGGAAATGCACCCGGGAAGGCAGCTGCCGTGCCGGTGCCGTTTTCGGCGGAGGGGTTTGCGCCGCCCGTAGGCTGTCCGGAACTGCCTGCGCACAGCTTTTTCAGAACCGGCGTGATGGCGTCGATCCATGCGGTGGCGGTGGCCTGGAAATCCAGATCGCAGTCGCCGCGATCATGCAGTCGGTGCGCGCCAAGCTCGGCCAGCCGTGCATCGAAATCTCGACCTGCCTGACAGAACTTCGGATACGAAGAATCTCCCAGTCCCAGCACGGCGAAATGCAGCGTGTCCAGCTTGGGAGCCTTCTTGCCGAACAGGAACTTGTGCAGGGGGAGTGCCTCTTCGGGGGGCTCGCCCTCGCCCTGGGTGGAGCTGACCAGTAGCAGGATGTCTTCACCGGGCAGAGTCTTGCTCTTGAAGTCGGCTGCGCCGGTGAGCCTGGGCTGCAGGCCGGCCTTTTTCAGGCTATCTGCCAGTTGGGAGGCCACTCGGCGAGCGTTGCCCGTCTGCGAGGCAGACAGGATGGTGATGCGACGGGCTGCTGCCGGTTCTGCGCTTGTTGCAGCGGATGTCTGGACGGCAGAGCCTCCGGCGACTGCGCCGGGATGTGCGAGTGCGCCACCGGGCTGTCCTGTGACGGAAGGGACAGCACCGGATTGACCGAGAAATGCCTGCGCTGCCGGCTGCTGGCATTGGGACCAGCAATAGCCCGACAGCCAGGCCAGCTGGATCGGGCTGAGGCTGCCAAGCTGGAGGATCAGTTCTGGGGGAAGCGGAATGCCGGGGTTCATCGTGCACGCGAGAAGAATGGGTCAGAAAGGGTCCCTCCGGGCGCGGGGAGGCGTTCCTCCCTGAAACGGCGCCTGATGGTGTCTGTGCCCGGATGGACCCCACGAATCTGGTCCAAAGATAAGGAAACGCCCGGCATGCAGGAACGAAGGCTTTCGGCGAAAGACATTCGGTTTCTGTATATGGCCTGGGTTATGGGGCACGTTTCATCACCCGTCTGAAACCTGCCCCTTTTTCAGGGGCTTTCATGTGATCAGGGGGTGTCGCCTGACATGACGCTGTTTGACGGTGAATTCCACGTCCTGCAGCGGCACGACCTGCAATCAGGAACAGAACGTGGGACGCACCCGCAATCAGGGGCTGGAGCTGTCGCTGGTGCAGCAGCTGGCACGGCAGTGGGAGCTGAACCTGGGCTACACGTTGCTGCAGCGGACCAACCTGAGCGATCGCAGCATCCAGCTGACCGATACGCCCCGCCATCGGCTGCTGGCCGGGGTGCAGTGGCAGCCGCAGGAGCGCTGGACGCTGCGGGCCGATGTGGAGGCCGAGCAGGGACGCAAGGTGCAGTTCTCCGGAAACCGGCAGACGCTGGCCCTGGGGGGCTATGGCGTGGTGGGGCTGGCTGCCCGCTACCAGGCCACACAGGCCCTGGATGTCGACGTGGGTGTGAGCAACCTGGGCGACAAGTGGTATCAGTTCTCGGATGGTTATCCGATGCCCGGGCGCAGTTATTATCTGAATGTGGGGTATCGGTTCTGAGCCGGAACCCGGCATGAGGCATCGGTCATGGTCCCGTCGGCAGTCTGCTTTCGGGGCCCGATGCCTGGCCGGAATCCACCTGCACAGGATCAGGGTTTGCACAGGAGAACAGGACATGGGGAACGGGCAAGGGGATCTGCCTCTGGCAGCACTGGAACATGCGGACGACGAGCATGACATGGAGGACGTGCTGGAGCGGGTGGCCAGGCGCCTGCAGGCCGAGGGCGTCCATGTGGGCGGCCTGGTGCATCGGGTGGATGATTACCCCAGTGGCAGCAAGCGGATGGTGCTCTTTGATCTGCGCACGAACCGCTCGTTCGAGCTGTCACAGGATCTGGGTGGGGCATCGGTGGCCTGCAACCTGAATCCGCAGGCGCTGAGTGAAGCCAGCGCAGTGCTGCGTCAGGCACTGGCCGATGGTGTCGATCTGGTGGTGATCAACCGCTTTGGCGGCGTGGAGGCCGAGGGCGGTGGCTTTGTCATGGAGTTTGCCGATTTCATCGAGGCCGGCATTCCGGTGCTGACGGCGGTGGCCGCGCGCCACCAGTCCGGCTGGCAGCGCTTCACAGGCGGGCTGCATGCGGCGTTGCCTGCAGACGAGGAGGCGCTGATGGCCTGGTGCAGGGCTCAGCTGGCACGGCGAAAGGCCGATGGCACCGTACCCGTCAGTGCAAAAGCCGACGTACCGCTCCAGACGGGGGGCGATGCCGGGGCCAGTGAGGGTAGGGTTCGGACCCCAGGGCGCCACCCGGCGCTGGCCTGAACGTCGGGAGGCAGCGCATGGTGCGGGATGGTCGCTTCGATGCCGGGCGTCGTCGCTGGCTGGCCGGTGTGGCGGGCACGACGGCTCTGACCGTGTGGCCAGGCGTTGGCGTGAGTGCCGATGCTGCTGCCGGTGCTGTCGCAGCCGCCCCTGCCGGGGCGGCCGACCTGGATGGGCTGGTGGCACGCTTTGGCGCTCTGCCGGCACCCGGAGAGGTACGCCGGGTGTTTGCGGCCGGACCTCCGGCCGGCGTGCTGCTGGCGGCCGTGGCGCCGCAGAAACTGCTGGGCTGGCCCATGAAGCTGCCAGCCCAGGCTCGAGCCTGGATGGGCGGGCCACTGGCCGATCTGCCGTACCTGGGGCGGCTGGCGGGGCGAGGCAGCACGATGCCGCTGGAGTCTCTGCTGGAGCTGCAGCCGGACCTGGTGCTGGATTCCGGGACGGTGGATGCCACCTACCTGTCAGGGACCGAGAAGCTGCATCGGCAGACGGGGTTGCCCTGTGTGCTGGTGCAGGGTGGGCTGGCGGATTCTGCCCGCCAGCTGCGGGTCGTTGGGGCGCTGCTGGGAGAATCAGCACGCGTCGAACGCCTGGCGGTATTTGCCGATGAGGTGCTGAGGCTGGCGGCTCAGGTGACACGGGACGTGTCAGCGGAACGACGCCCCGCGGTGTATCTGGCACGTGGTGTGGCGGGCCTGGAGACAGCGTGGGTCGGCGCCATCAATGCCGAGGTGATCGAGCTCGCCGGAGGCCGCAATGTGGCTGCCGACAGTGGCCGGGGCGGATTGATGCAGGTGTCGCTGGAGCAGCTGTTGCGCTGGGATCCGGCCGTGATCCTTACCCAGGATGCGGGCTTTGCGGCCGGCGTGCGTCACGACAGGGACTGGCGATCTGTCCGTGCGGTGCGTGAGGGGCGAATTCTGCTGGCACCGGCTCTGCCCTTTGGCTGGCTGGACGGGCCACCCGGGATGAACCGCCTGATGGGGCTGCGCTGGTTGCTGCAGCGACTGCATCCTGACCATGCAGTCTGGCGCACGGCGTCTCCGCTGGAAGAGATGGTGCAGCGCTTCTACCAGCTGTTCTATGGCAAGACGCTTTCTGCAGCACAGCGACGGGATCTGCTGACTGCATGAGATGAACCGGCGCCGATGCTGCCGGGGGAAGGAGGAGAACCGAAGGCTTGCCATGACCTGTTTGAGAGACAGGGCGCCTTGGTGCCGCCTTGGTGCGTCCGAAATGAAAAAGCCCGGCACAAGGCCGGGCTTTTGAGAAACTGGTGGGTCGTGTAGGGCTCGAACCTACGACCAACGGATTAAAAGTCCGCTGCTCTACCAACTGAGCTAACGACCCAGATTTAACCTGTCTGTCAGGTCATTCAGTGTTGCGGTGCGCTGCATCACTGAAGAAACAACATGATATCAGGGCTTTTTCAGCTTTGCAAGTGGAAAAGGTGAAATTTTTTTGGTTGGGCCTTGCTGCACAGGGCTGGACGCACTGCACGAGGTCTCCAAGGACGCTTCCACTTGCTGGCCGGCTTACATGGCTTTCAGACGCTCACGCGCGGCGTTGGCCGCCGGGGTGTTGGGGTGTTCCTTGCCGATGCGGATGAAGGTCTGTCGGGCAGCCTTGTCGTTGCCGGCGTCGACCTGGGCATTGCCGATCAGCAGCAGGGCGTCGGCCTTGCGGGAGCTGTCAGGGAAGCGCTGGATGAGCGACTGCAGGGTGCTGACCGCTCCGTTGTAGTTGCCCTGGGCGTACTGGGCCCCGCCCTGCCAGTACAGCGCGGTGGGCAGGTAGGGGCTTTCCGGATAGGTCTTCGCAAACTTGGCGAAGGCCTGGTCGGCCGCCTTGAAGCTGCTTTTGCGGAAGAGGGCGAGGGCGGCCTCGAACTCGTTCTTCTCGGCCTGTTCGACACTGAACTGGCGGCCGTCGAGGGTGACCTGCGTGGGCTCGAAGCGCTTCAGGCGCGAATCCACGTCGGCCGAGATGTCCTGCTGGCTCTTCTGGGCCTGCTGCAGCTGGTTCAGCGTGTCTTCGAGCTGGCCGCGCAGCTGGGCCACCTCCTGGCGCAGGCTGTCGATGTCGTTCTGGCGCGAGAGACTGGCCTTCTGGCTGACTTCCAGTCGTCCCAGGCGTTGCTCGATGTCGGTCTGCCGGCTGGCAAGGTCGTTGAGCTGGCGGGAGAGGTCGCGCTGAAGGGTGTCGACCTTGGTGCGCAGGTTGAGCACGGCCTGGCGGGCCTCGTCGTCACCGAACAGGGCGGCCTGGGCCGAAGGGCTGGCCAGCTGCAGGCCGGCGCCCAGCAGGGCGGCCAGCAGCGGGGCTTTGAGGAAGGCAGGGCGAAGACGCAGGATCATGTCAGGTCATCCGGACGGGATGGATCAGCGATAGTTGATGTCGACCCGGCGGTTCTGCGAACGGGACGACTCGTCGGTGCCGGAGGCGCGGGGTTTTTCCTCGCCGTAGCTGATGGATTCCATCTGGTTCTCGTCGACGCCCAGCGTGCTGAGGGCACGGCGCACGGCATCGGCACGCTTCTGACCCAGGGCCAGGTTGTATTCGCGGCTGCCGAACTCGTCGGTGTTGCCTTCCAGCACGACGTGCTTGTCACGATGGGCGGAGAGGTAGTTGGCGTGGGCTTCGATGATGGGCTGGTATTCGGGCAGGATGGCGAAGCTGTCGAACTCGAAGAAGACTTCGCGCTTGGCCAGCGGGCTGTTGGGATCCTGCAGCGGGTCGGTGCCCTGGTCCTGTTGCTGGATTGGTGTGATGTCGTGGCCGCTGTCGAGGTTGCCGTCCTGGCCTTCCTTGTCCTGGGGGGCGGCTTCGTCGGTCGCGGTGACCTCGTGTTCGTCGGATTCGCCGAGGTCGACCGAGGTGCAGCCGCTCAGGATGGCAAGGCTCAGCCCGAGACTGAGCAGACGACGTTTGGACAGGGTGGAAAACATCGGAAAGCTCCTATTGCTTGAATCGTGATGCTCTGGATGTCGTGAATTCTTGGTGGTCACTTGACGACACTATAGCGGTTCTGGCGGCCGGGGCGTCCAAAGGTGGGCCGGCCACGCCGGGCATGGGTATGCTCCGGCGGCTGGGCGCTACCAGGTGTACGGGCTCCAGGCAGGTTCGCGCACGCTGCTGGTGTTGCTGGACAGGCGCTGCTTGACCCTTCCGTCGGTGGAGACGGCCATCAGGTATTCGCGGCCGCCGGCGCGGGTGGTGTACATGACCCATTGACCGTTGGGTGCGAAGCTGGGGGATTCCTCTTCGCCGGTGTCGGTGAGAAGCGTCTCGTCGCCGGATTTCAGATCCTTCAGGGCGATGAGAAAGCGTCCGTTGCGCTGGGTGACATAGGCCATCTGCTGGCCGTCGGGACTGATGCGCGGCGACACGTTGTAGGACGAGCCGAAGGTGACCCGGGAGGCGGCGCCCCCGTTGCTGGGCATGCGGTAGATCTGCGGTGCACCGCCACGGTCGGACGTGAAGTAGAGGAACTTGCCGTCGGGCGAGTAGACGGGTTCGGTGTCGATGCTGCTGGACTGGGTGAGACGTCGGGCGCTTTCGCCTCCGTCGGCGCTGACCTGGTAGATCTGGGAGCCGCCGTCACGGGTGAGGGTGACGGCCAGGCTGCGGCCGTCATGCGACCAGGCCGGGGCACTGTTGCTGCCCTTGAACTTGGCAACGGCCTTGCGCTGGCCGCTGGCCAGATCGTGAACGTAGACGACAGGCTTCTTCGTCTCGAAGGAGACGTAGGCAAGCCGCTTGCCGTCAGGCGACCAGGCAGGCGAGATGATGGGTTCGCCGGCGTTGAGCGCGGTCTGCACGTTCTGGCCGTCCCAGTCGGCCACGTTGAGCCGGTAGCGGTTGCCCTGCTTGGTGACGAAGGCGATGCGGGTGGAGAAGATCCCCTTGATGCCGGTGAGCTTCTCGTAGACGATGTCGGCGATTCGGTGACCGGCCAGGCGCACGTCGGATTCACCGGCCGTCATGGTGGCTTCGGTGATGACCGACTGCCGCACGGTGTCGGCCAGCTTGTAGTGGAATTCCAGCCGGGCGTTGGCCACGGGCTGCACCGAACCCACCAGCACCGAGTCGGCGCCCTGGCCGCGCAGGGCCGACATGTCCAGCGGCGAGTTCTCGCTGAGGGTCTCGGTGAGGTTGACCAGCCGGAACATGCCGCTGCGCTGCAGGTCTTCCTGGATGACGACGTCGAGCTGCTGGGGGGCCTGTCCGGCGCCGTTGAAGGGGGCCAGGGCCAGCGGAACCTGGCGTGCGCCGACACCGCTCACGTCGATGCGCATCGACTGGGCCGACAGGGAACCCGCCATGAAGAGGGCGGAGGCAAGGATGCCAAGGTGGAACGCGCGTCTTTTCATGATCTGATTATGACTCAATCCTGTGGGCCATGATGGATTTCCAGCGTGCTCTCGCAGCTGCCGGACCGGGGGCAGGGGAACGGATCGGTGCGCCGGATGGCGCGCTCGGCGGCGCTGTCCCAGGCGGCGTTGCCGCTGGACTGCTTCAGGTGCACGTCCTGGATCCTGCCGTTGCGATCAAGCCGCACGTCGAAGACCGCCTTCGGATTGCCGCTGATCTGCTGGAAGAAGGTGGTGTTGTTGCGGATGGCCGAGCTGACACGGGCCGCATAGCCGGCGTCGCGGGCACCACTGGTACTGCCGTGGATGGTGGTGCTGTCGGCGTCACCAGCCTGGCTGAGCAGGGCGCTGACGGCAGCCTTGCGGCGAGCCTCGGCGGCCTGACGCTGGGCGGCGGCCTTCTCGGCCGCGGCTTTCT
>CAUVLK010000020.1:0-14435 GCA_963552635.1 uncultured Lautropia sp.
TCCATGGCCCGCATCACCGTCGAAGACTCGCTGAAACAGATTCCCAACCGCTTCGAGCTGACCCTCATCGCCACCTATCGCGCCCGCATGCTGGCCCAGGGTCACACCCCGAAGGTGGAAAGCCGCAACAAGCCCACCGTCACCGCCCTGCGTGAAGTGGCCGCCGGCCAGATCGGCCGCGAGATGCTGCGGCGCGTCCCCACGTAAGCACCCGCCGGGAAGGCAGGGATCGGCTGCACGCGCGGCCCCCTGCCTTGCGCGGTCCTGTCTCTCCTTCTTCCCGCCAGCCCATCATGCCCTCCTCGTCCGGCTCCGATACCGATACGGCCCCTGTGATGACCGATGCACCGGGTTCCCTCCCGGCAACGGAACACAATCCCGGCGATGAGGCTTCCCGGCAGGCGCCGGCATCCGCAACCGATCCTTCCCGCCCCGAGCGGAAAGCCCCCAACCCCAACGAACGCCCGGCTGACGACGAATTCGCCCAGCCCACGGCCGCCCCCGTCATCACCGCCTTCACGCCGGCCGCCCACCTGGCACCGTCTGCCGAAGGCGACGAGCCCTCCTGGGCGGACCTGGTGTCGCTTGAGCCCCTGCTGGCCGAGGCCCGCACCTACCTGCCCGAGACCGACCTGCAGCGCATCCGCAGCGCCTTCCGGCTGGCCGAGCAGGCCCACAGCGGCCAGAAGCGCTCCAGCGGCGAACCCTACATCACCCATCCCATCTCGGTGGCGCTCATCTGCGCCAGCTGGCAGCTCGACGCCGACGCCCTGTGCGCCGCCCTGCTGCACGACACACTGGAAGACACCGCCGTCAGCCAGGCCGAACTCACCCAGCAGTTCGGCCGCGCCGTCTCCGAGATGGTGGACGGCCTGTCCAAGCTCGACAAGATGGAGTTCGGCAGCCGCGAAACGGCTCAGGCCGAGACCTTCCGCAAGATGCTGCTGGCCATGGCGCGTGACGTGCGCGTCATCCTGGTCAAGCTGGCCGACCGGCTGCACAACATGCGCACGCTCGATGCCGTCAGCCGCCACCGTCAGGTGCGCA
This sequence comes from uncultured Lautropia sp., assembly GCA_963552635.1. GTDB lineage: Bacteria > Pseudomonadota > Gammaproteobacteria > Burkholderiales > Burkholderiaceae_E > Lautropia. Next base: position 1,048 of record CAUVLK010000020.1, read on the forward strand.
TCGCCAACGAGACCATCGAGATCTACGCCCCCATCGCCAACCGGCTTGGGCTGCACAGCCTGTTCCGCGAACTGCAGGACCTGTCCTTCCGCTACCAGCACCCGCTGCGCTATCGCACGCTGGCCAAGGCCATGCAGGTGGCCGCGCGTACCCGGCGGGATGCCTTCGGCCGCGTCACCAGCACCATCGAGAAGGCGCTGGCCAGAATGGGCGTGCAGGCCGAGATCAGCGCCCGCGAGAAATCGCTCTACTCCATCTATCGCAAGATGGTGGACAAGCACGTCTCGTTCTCCGAGGTCTACGACCTCTTCGGCGTGCGCCTGATCGTGCCCGACCTGGCCTCCTGCTACCTGGCGCTGGGCGCCATCCACAGCGCCTTCAAGCCCAACACCAGCCGCTTCAAGGATTTCATCGCCATCCCCAAGAAGAACGGCTACCAGTCGCTGCACACCACCGTGGTCGGCCCGCATGGCGGCGGCATCGAGTTTCAGATCCGCACGCCCCAGATGCACCGCGTCGCCGAAGCCGGCGTCGCCGCCCACTGGCTCTACAAGACCGAGGGCGACAACGCCGGCAACCAGCAGATCAAGACGCTGGACTGGCTCAAGTCGCTGCTCGACATCCAGCAGCAGACCGGCGACTCGCTGGAATTCATCGATCACGTCAAGGTTGATCTCTACCCCGACGCCGTCTACGTCTTCACGCCCAAGGGCCAGATCCGGGGCCTGCCGCGTGGCGCCACCGTCATCGACTTCGCCTACAGCGTGCACACCGACCTGGGCAACCAGTGCGTGGCCGCCCGCATCAACGGCGACCCGGTGCCGCTGCGTACCGAGCTCACCCACGGCGACATCATCGAGATCATCGCCGATCCCAACGCGCGCCCCAGCCCCTCCTGGCTCACCTTCGCCCGTACCGGCAAGGCACGCGCCGAGATTCGCCACTTCCTGCGGCGCATGAAGTACGACGAATCCGTCGAGCTGGGCCGCCGGCTGATGACCCAGTCGCTGGCCAGCCTGCGCATCGACATCGACGAGCTGGACCCCGCCGTGCTGGACAAGGCTGCCCGCGACACCGCCGCCAAGTCCCTCACCGATCTCTACGCCGACATCGGCCTGGGCCTGAAGCTGGCCCCGGTCGTGGCACGGGCCATCTCGCTCGACATCAGTGGTGGCACCGGCCGCAGCGCCGTCACCTCGGCCCTGGCCCCGCACACCGCCCCCATCGTCATCCAGTCCATCGACGGCATCTCGCTGCAGGCCGCCACCTGCTGCCACCCGGTGCCTGGCGACCGCATCATCGGCCAGATGCGCGGCGGCCATGGCCTGTCCATCCACCGCATGGATTGCGAGACCGCCCGCAAGCAGATCAGCCGCGACGCCGAACGCTGGATCGACGTGGAGTGGGACGAGGAAGTCAGCGGCATGTTCCGCACCCTCATCGAGATCACCGCCGACGACGAGCGCGGCATCCTGGGTCGCATCGCCAGCGAGATCACCGCCAGTAACGCCGACATCCTGCAGGTGGCCATGGACACCGAGTCCGAACAGGTGGCCATCATCCGCTTCACGCTGCAGGTCCAGGACCGCGACCACCTGGCTGAAGTCTTCCGACGCCTGCGCAAGCTCCCGCAGACCCGCACCATCACCCGGGCCTGACACGCGCGCCGGAAGCACGTGCGCCCACCTGTGCCTGTTACCTGCTGCCCTCGCCCTTGCACATTCCCGCACAGGGACCCACCAGGCAATCTGCCCCTCATGAAAAAAACACCCATCACCTTGGCAGGCGATGGGTGTTTTTCTGATGGACCTTCATGGACCCGGCAAGCCGGGCCCAGCGTCCTTCATTACTTGCGACGTGCGTTCTTCATCGAGTCCATCGCCACAGCCAGCACGATGATGCCGCCCTTGATGATGTACTGCCAGTACGGGTTCACGCCGATGTAGCTGAGACCGTAATTCAGCAGCTGGAAGATGATCACGCCCATCACCACGCCGGCCACCGTGCCCACGCCGCCGCTGAACGACACGCCACCGATCACGCAGGCAGCAATGGCATCCAGCTCGTACATGAAGCCCAGGTTATTTGTGGCCGAACCGATACGACCCGCCTCCAGCATGCCGCCGAAGGCATAGAAGATGCCCGACAGCACATAGATGCCGATCAGGTTCAGCGTGACGTTGACACCCGACACGGCCGCCGCTTCAGGGTTGCCGCCGATGGCGAAGAGGTTCTTGCCAAACCGGGTCTTGTTCCACAGCACCCAGGTGAACACGATGGCCACCAGTGCATAGATGGTGATGTAGCTGAGGCGGAAGTTGCCCATCCCACCCATCGGAATGGAGAAGTAGCCCTGCGTGAAGCTGCGGAACGCACTGTCGAAGCCCGCGATCGGCGCCGAGCCCACCGCGTCGTAGTACAGTGAGTTCACGCCGTAGGCGATCAGCATCGTGCCCAGCGTGGCGATGAACGGCGTCACGTTCAGGATGGCCACGATGATGCCGTTGAGCAGGCCGATCAGCGCGCCGATGGCACACACCAGCAGGATGACCACCGGAATGGGCATCACGCCCATCTCGGGGAACACCTTGTTGACGTTGTCGACTGCCTGCAGCATGGTGGCAGCCACCACGGCAGCCAGACCCACCTGGCGCCCCACCGACAGGTCGGTGCCTCGCGTGACGATCACACCAGCCACACCCAGCGCAATGATCATCCGCACCGACGACTGCGTGAGGATGTTGGACAGGTTGGTGATGTTGAGGAAGGTGCTGTCCTGGGTGATGATGACGGCCAGCAGGATCACGAATACGAAATACAGCGCGTATTCCTTGAAGAAGTCCCCGGCCATCTGCAGGGGCGTGCGAGAGAAGCTCACGGTGGAATCCTCTTTTACAGGTATTTGGCGGCCAGCTGCAGGATCTCTTCCTGGCTGGTTTCCCGGGTATTGACGATGCCGGCCACGCGACCGTTGCTCATCACCAGAATGCGGTCGGACACACCCAGCAGCTCGGGCATCTCGGACGAGATCATGATGATGCTCTTGCCCTGTACCGCCAGGTCGTTGATCAGCTGATAGATCTCGAACTTCGCTCCCACGTCGATGCCGCGTGTGGGTTCATCCAGCATCAGGATGTCAGGCTTGGTCAGCAGCCAGCGCCCGATCACCACCTTCTGCTGGTTGCCGCCCGAGAGCGAGCCGATCTGCGTACGACGGCTGGGCGTCTTCACGTTCATCGACTTGACGACCCAGTCGGTGTCGCCCTGCATGTTCTTCTGATGCAGCAGACCCGCATGCTCGTAGTGCGGCATGTTGGCGATGAGCGAGTTGAAGTCCACACCCAGCCCGGCGAAGATGCCGGTGGCACGCCGCTCTTCCGTCACCAGGGCAAAGCCGTTGCGGATGGCCTTGACGCTGCTGGTGTTGCGCACTTCCTTGCCACGCACCCGAACCACACCTGAACTGGCCTCGCGGATGCCAAAGAGGGTCTCCACGATGTCGGTGCGCTTGGCCCCCACCAGCCCGGCAATGCCCAGGATCTCGCCCCGACGCAGATCGAAGGACACATCCTGGATGGACGGCTGGTTGCGGGCCGTCAGACCCCGCACCTCCAGCACGATCTCGGCCGGCTTGTTGGTCTTCTCCGGGAAACGCTCGCCCAGTTCGCGGCCGACCATCATCTTGATGACATCATCGAAGGTCAGGCCTGCAACGGGTCGCGTGTCGATCCACTGGCCGTCGCGCAGGATGGTGATCTCGTCGCAGATGCGGAAGATCTCGTCCATCTTGTGCGAGATGTAGATGATCCCGCAGCCACGATCCTTCAGCTTCTCGATGATGCCGAAGAGATGGTTGACCTCCTTCTCGGACAGCGAGGAGGTGGGCTCGTCCATGATGACGATCTTCGTGTTGTACGAGAACGCCTTGGCGATCTCGATCATCTGCATCTGCGAGACCGTCAGGTCCGCCACCTTCTGGCGCGGATCCACGTCGATGCCCAGCTCGTCGAAGATCGCCTTCGTGTCGCGGTACATCTTCGCGTGATCGATGAAGGGCCCCTTCTGGGGATAGCGCCCCAGCCAGAGGTTGTCCATCACCGACACCTGCGGCACCAGGTTCAGCTCCTGGTGCACCATGGAAATGCCGTTCTCCAGCGCTTCCTTCGAGGTGCGGAACGCGACCGGACGGCCACAGAACAGGATCTCGCCTGCATCGGCACGGTAGATGCCGAACAGGCACTTGAGCAGCGTGGACTTGCCCGCGCCGTTCTCGCCCATCAGGGCATGCACGGAATGGGGTCGGACCATCAGCTGCGCATTGTCCAGCGCCTTGACGCCGGGAAAGCTCTTGTTGATGCCGCGCATCTCCAGCAGGAACTCGCCTGCCGGTGCAGCATCGCTCATCGGAGGTGACATCGAAGCGCCTCTTGTTCTTGCGATGACAGGAAACGGGCGCAAGCGCCCGTTTCCCGGCATCAGCGCCGGATCATTTCAGGAATTCACCCAGGTTGTCCTGGTCCACGCCGATGTAGGGCAGGCGCAGGTAACGCTGCTTGAACTCGTAGCCGGTCCCTTCGGCCACGTCCTTGCCGGCGATCAGGTTGGGCAGCACGCCCAGGATGGCCTTGGCCTGAGCAGCACCGTCGTTCAGCACGGTACCGGCCAGATCACCCTTCTTCACCAGCTGCAGGGCTTCCGGCAGGGCGTCCACACCGAAGATGGGCAGCTTCTTGCCCTGGGCCTTGGCCGCCTCGATGGCACCCATGGCCATGGAGTCGTTGTTGGAGATGATCACCTCGATCCGGTTGGCGTTCGGACCCGACAGCCAGGCCTGGGCGATGTCCTTGGCCTTGGCGGCATCCCAGAGGGCGGCATCCATGTACAGGCGCTCGGTCTTCACGCCCTTGGCTTCCAGCTCCTTCACGACCCACTCGGTACGGGCCTCGGCATCCGGGTGACCCGGCTCACCCTTGATGAGGGCGAACTGCAGCTTGCCGTCCTTGTTCAGGTCCCATTCCGGATGGGCCTTCCAGCCCTTGGCGATCAGGTCGCCCTGGATGACGCCGGATTGAACCGGGTCGGTGCCGATGTAGTAGGCCTTGGCGTAGGAATCGATGGCTTTCTGGCCCGGATCCTTGTTGAAGAAGATCACGGGAACATCCTGGCTGCTGGCCTTGTCGATGACCGTGGTGCCGGCGGCAGGGTCCACCAGGTTGATGGCCAGTGCCTTCACGCCACGAGCCAGCAGGATGTCGACCTGGTCGTTCTGCATCGACTGGTTGTTCTGCGAATCGTTCATCAGCAGCGAAATGTCCTTCTGCTGCTTGGCAATGCCCTCCAGCGACTTGCGCATGGTGGACATGAAGTTGTCGTCGTATTTGTAAATGGTGACGCCCACGCGATCGGCTGCCTGGGCGGCGGAAGCGAGGGTGGCGGCCGACAGCATGACAGCCAGGACAGTCTTCTTCATTTTCGTGATCTCCAGTTTGAAATTGCCCGGGCCAGTCCCGATCCGCAAAAACTTTCGGACCCGACCCGGAAGACCTTCTGAACAGGCCGCATGCGGCGCGCCGACTTTTCGCACAATCAGGGAAAACCCTATAAGGTAAAACCCTATAGGGGAAAACCCTGATCATGCCGTCAGCTGCATTATCCGCGGGCATCCATGCAGAAACCCGGGATGTTCAGGGCATTCACTTTCTCCTGCCCGGAACACTCATGGAGCAACCGGACCCGACACCCTGCTCCGACCTCTTCGGAAGATCCTTCGCGACAGAATGGTATCCCGCCGTTCGTATTCATTCTTCCATCTTTGCGGCGGCGCGAGTATACCCTCGACCATGGGCATGTGATAAAGTGCGCACCGCTGTCATCATGAAGCAACGCCCGGACGGCGGGGGTCCGAGCCGCCTGCCCGGAACCGTCAATGTGTGCGGAAATGGCTTGCCAGTCCGCGCACAAAATGGCAACGTCGGAGACATTTTCAGGCCTCTCGCCGCCCGCTTCGGGCGCAACCAACATCATGTTCGACCCCACCGAACACCCGCATCGCCGCTACAACCCGCTGCAGGACAGCTGGGTTCTGGTCTCTCCCCATCGCGCCCGGCGCCCCTGGCAGGGCCAGCAGGAAAACGTCGACGACACACCCCGTCCCAGCCATGACCCGAGCTGCTACCTGTGCCCGGGCAACACGCGCATCGGTGGCGAGGTCAACCCTGTCTACACGCAGCCTTACGTCTTTCCCAACGACTTCCCGGCGCTGCTGCCCGACACGCCCGAGTACCGTTCCGACGATCCGCTCCTGAAGAGCATGGCGGTGCGGGGAACCGCGCGCGTCATCTGCTTCTCACCCGACCACGGCAAGACGCTGCCGGAGCTTCCGCCTGCTGCCATCGAAACCATCATCGCCACCTGGATCCAGCAGTACCGTGAACTGGGCGAACGCTGGCGCTGGGTGCAGATCTTCGAGAACAAGGGCGCGGCCATGGGCTGCTCCAACCCGCACCCGCATGGTCAGGTCTGGGCCAGCGACTTCCTGCCCAACGAGGTGGCCCGTGCGGATGAATCCCAGCGCCGCTACTTCCAGGCCAATGGCCGCAGCCTGCTGCTCGATTACGTCGAACGCGAGCTGCAGGAGCGCAGCCGCATCGTGGTCGAGGGCGAGCACTGGCTGGCCGTGGTGCCCTACTGGGCGGTCTGGCCCTTCGAGACCCTGCTGATGCCGAAGGCCGCACTGCCCCGGCTGATGGACGCCACGCCCGAACAGCAGAAGGATCTCGCCATCGTGCTGAAGAAGCTCACCAGTCGCTACGACAACCTTTTTCACACGAGCTTCCCGTACTCGATGGGCTGGCACGGTGCACCGTTCGGCCAGGAAGACACGGCACACTGGCAATGTCATGCGCATTTCTACCCACCGCTGCTGCGCTCGGCCACGGTGAAGAAATTCATGGTGGGCTACGAAATGCTGGCCGAGTCCCAGCGCGACCTCACCGCCGAACAGGCGGCCGAGCGGCTGCGCGCCCTGCCCGAGGTCCATTACCGCGAGGCAGCCGGCCGCTGACCTTTTTCCGGCGTCGCTGCCTGGCCACCCGCCCGTCAGCGACGCCGGTCTGCCCGTTTCCTGACGCGCAACATTTCTTGACGCTTTCATCGCAAGCATCCCGCAAGACGCGACGGGTTCATCCCGGCAAGCGCCAGACACGCCGGGCATGAAACACCCGCATCCAACCTCCTTCCGATCATGAGCACCTGCCAGCCCTCCGCCCACGCCATCAAGGACACAGCCGCCCTGCTGAAGCAGGAACTGGACGCAACAGCCACCCACGTCATCCGCGCACCGGGTCGTGTCAACCTGATCGGCGAGCACACCGACTACAACGACGGTTTCGTGCTGCCCTGCGCCATCGACTTCGCCACCGAAGTCGCCATCGCGCCGCGTACCGACAATCGCATCCGGGTCGTGGCTGCCGACTATGACAACCAGCGCGACGAGTTCGCTGCTGATGCACGTCCCCAGCACAGTGACAAGGGATGGGCCAACTACATCCGCGGCGTCGTCGATGTCTTCATCCAGCGTTTCGGCCCGCTGCCCCATGGGCTGGACATGGTGGTCAGCGGCAACGTGCCTCAGGGTGCAGGCCTCAGCTCGTCGGCTGCGCTGGAAGTGGCCGTGGGCAAGGCGCTGCAGACGGCCTTCGGGCTCGATGTCAGCCTGCGCGACATCGCGCTGCTGGGCCAGCAGGCCGAGAACGAGTTCGTCGGCTGCCGTTGCGGCATCATGGATCAGTTCATTTCGGCGCTCGGCAAGGACGGGCATGCGCTGCTCATCGACTGCCGCAGCCTGGAGACCGAGACGGCGGCCATCCCCGACGAACTGCGGGTGATGATCATCGACTCGAAGGTGCAGCGCGGGCTGGTGGGCAGTGAGTACAACACCCGCCGCGAGCAGTGCGAAGCCGCGGCCGCCCACTTCGGCGTCAAGGCCCTGCGTGATGTCGATCTGGCCCAGCTGCAGGCCGCCCGCGATGAGCTGGACCCGCTCGTCTACCGACGTGCCCACCACGTCATCACGGAAAACGCCCGCACGCTGGCCGCCGCCCAGGCGTTGCGCACCCACGATGTCGAGCGGCTCAGCACGCTGATGGCTGAAAGCCATGCCTCGATGCGCGATGACTTCGCCATCACCGTGCCTCCCATCGATGCCCTGGTGGAGATCGTCTCTGCCGTCATCGGCAAGCGCGGTGGCGTACGGATGACCGGTGGCGGCTTCGGTGGCTGCGTGGTGGCGCTGGTCCCGGATTCGCTGGTCGATGAGGTGACGCAGGCCGTGCAGCGCGACTACCCGGCGCGCAGCGGAGGGCTCGTTGCGCAGATCCATCTGTGCCGTGCCCGCGAAGGCGCACACGTGCTCTGAACAGGCGGGAAAGGGGGCCATCCGGGCCCCCAGAGGTCTGCGGCTGCCCGCCATTCCACGACCGTGCTCCGGTACGAAGTCGGACTGGCCGCCTCCATGGTGTACCCTGATACGCTCTCGGATCCTCTTCTCCCCCGAACACCATGAAAGAAGCGCTGACCTCCACCGGACTGACCCTGCACAACCGCCGCGGCATCACCATCGGCCTGCATCCGTTGGGTGCCACCTGGACATCGTGCCGGCTGCCGCTGCCCGACCAGGTCCGTGAGGTGCTGCTGGGCAGCCGCGACGTGGTGGCCATGCTGCTGGAAGGCGGCAGCTATCTGGGTGCCAGCGTTGGCCGCTATGCCGGGCGCATTGCCCAGGCACGCTTTGGCGACCACGTGCTGGATCCCAACCAGCCGCCCCACATCCTGCATGGTGGCCGGAAGGGACTGGCCCGCCGGCTGTGGACGCTGGATTCGGCCGACGAACACCAGGCCACTTTCCGGATCTTCAGCCCGGCTGGCGACCAGGGCTTTCCGGGCAATCTGCATGCCACCGCGCAGTATCTGCTGGATGACGACGACGCCCTGACGATCGTCTATACCGCCACCACGGACGCGCCCACACCCTGCAACTTCACCAACCACGCCTATTTCAACCTGAACGGCGGCGATGGTGATGATGGTCTGACCCAGGTGCTGCAGATTCACGCCGACCGCTACCAGCCGGTGGGCACGGACGGCATTCCCGATGCCGCACCTCGTGCAGTTGAAGGTACCGGCTTCGATTTCCGCCAGCCCAAGCGGCTGGATGCCGACTTCCTGCGCGATGTCGACCAGCAGAAGGTCAAGGGCTACGACCACAGCTTCCTGCTGGGCGAAGGTCCTTCAGACACCTCGACCGGCGCTGCCCTGCAGCTGGCCGCTGAACTGCGCTCAGCCGACGGTCGTGTCAGCATGCAGGTCCACACCGATCAGCCCGCCCTGCACCTGTACACCGGGCAGTACCTGGGCGGCACCGAAAAGCGCGACGGCAGCCACTATGCCGATCTGGCCGGCGTGGCCCTGGAAAGCCAGTTCCCGCCGGACAGCCCCAGCCACGGCCGGGCCATCCTGCTGCCCGGGCAGACTTACCGGCGCACCACCCGTTTCGCCTTCCGCTTCTGAGCTTCGCGGATCGGGCTCAGACCGGCTCGGGGTACTCCACCGACTCGATCAGCAGCTCCATCCGCCCCTGCGGCGTCATCAGCGACACTTCATCCCCCTCGCGCGCCTTGATCAGCGCACGCGCCACCGGCGAGACCCAGCTGATCTTGCCGGCTAGGGGATCGGTCTCGTCCACGCCGACGATCTGCACCCGGCGCTCGGTGCCGTCGGGCTCGCTGTAGGTGACGGTAGCCCCGAAGAACACCTGATCATTGCCATGGTGTGCCGAGGGCTCGACCACTTCGGCACGGTCGATGCGGCGGATCAGGAAGCGGATGCGCCGGTCGATCTCACGCAGCCGCTTCTTGCCGTACAGATAGTCACCGTTCTCGGAACGGTCGCCGTTGGAGGCGGCCCACGACACCACCTGCACCACTTCCGGCCGCTCCACGTCCAGCAGGTGGCTCAGCTCGTCGCGCAGCGCCTGATAGCCTGCACGGGTGATGTAGTTCTTGCCGCCCGGGACCTTCAGCTGTTCCGGCTCAAGGTCGTCGTCGTCGTCGGCGTCGTCGTTCTCGCGCACGAAAGCCTTGTTCATGGCTGTTACCCGGCCACCGCCATTTCCTCGATCAGCACCGAACCGCAGGTCTTGGTGCCACGGGTGAGTTCGTCATTGCCCACCGCGACGATGCCGCGGTACATGTCGGCCAGATTGCCAGCAATGGTGATTTCCTCGACCGGATACTGGATCTCGCCGTTTTCCACCCAGAAACCGCTCGCACCGCGCGAGTAGTCGCCCGTGACGTAATTGACACCCTGCCCCATCACCTCGGTCACCAGCAGGCCCGTGCCCATCTTCTTCAGCATGCGGGCGAAGTTGTCGCCGCGTGCCGTCAGCCGGCTGGACAGGCGCAGGTTGTGCGAGCCGCCGGCATTGCCGGTGGTCTGCATGCCCAGCTTGCGCGCGCTGTAGGAGGACAGGAAGTAGCCCTTGAGCCGACCGCCCTTCACCACATCACGGGCGGCCGTGGCCACGCCTTCGTCGTCGAAGGGGCCGGAGCCCATCGCCCCGGGAATGAACGGATCTTCCACGATGTCGATATGGTTGGGGAAGATGCGCTTGCCCAGCGAATCCACGAGGAACGATGCCTGCCGGTACAGCGCCGAACCGCTGACCGCCTGCACCAGGCTGCCCAGCAGCCCCAGCGCCAGCGGTGCCTCGAACAGGACCGGCACCTTGCGGGTGCTGAGCTTGCGTGCGCCCAGCCTGGACAGGGCGCGCTCGGCCGCATAGCGGCCCAGGGCCTCGGGCGAGGCCAGATCGGCCGGCGAACGGGCGGACGAATACCAGCCGTCGCGCTGCATGTCACGCCCGCGGCGGGCGATGGGCCCGACCGACAGCGTGTGGCGACTGTGCGCGAAACCATCGCAGAAACCCAGCGAATTGGCGGACAGGAAGTGGCCGTGGCCCACCGAGACGGAGGCGCCATCGCTGTTGGCAATCTGCGGGCTGACCGCGAAGCTGGCCGCCTCGATCTCGCGCGCCAGCTCGATGGCCTGTGGCACGGAGATGTGCCAGGGCTGGAACAGCGCCAGACCCGACACGTCGTTTTCACCACGCGCCAGACGGCGCTCGTCGGGCAGGCCGGCAAACGGATCCTCACCCGTGATGGAGGCAATGTCGTAGGCTGCTCGCACCGTGCGCGCCAGCGCCTGCGGGCTGAAATCGCTGGTGCTGGCATGGCCGCGCCGCTGCCCCACATAGACCGACACCCCCAGCCCCTTGTCACGGGTCTGCTCGATGGTCTCGACCTTGCCCTTGCGCACCGTCAGCGCCAGCCCGGAGGATTCCGACACCTCGGCCACCACAGCGGTGGCCCCCAATGCCTTCGCCTGACGCATGGTCTCTTCGACCAGTTCCTGAAAATCCTCGCGTCGGTAGTCGAACAGCGGGCGTTCGCCATCCCCGCCTTCCAGATACTGGGCCGGCAGATGCCCGGCACGGGCACGGAGACGGCGCACGGGCTGGCGCGACGAAGCTCTGGCAGCCCCGGCTGCCTGGGCGGAAGAGGACTTTCTCATGGAAAATGGACAAGGGTAAATATTGGGAAAAACCTGACAAGTATCATATAGCACTCGACCATCCATCTTCCACCCAAGCGCTCATGAACCACGGCAGCCGCCACACCGTCGACCCCGACACCGCCCCGGACGCCACACCATCCGCGGACGACGCCCCCATCAGCAAGACCCGCAGGAAGCAGCAGATGCACGCACTGCAGGCGCTGGGCGAGCGGCTGGTGAAGCTGCCGGCCCAGCAGCTGGCTCGCGTGCCGATGCCCGAGGACCTGGCCCAGGCCGTCCACGAGGCCCGGCGCACGAAAAGCCACGAGGGCCTGCGGCGCCAGATGCAGTACATCGGCAAGCTGATGCGCAGCGTGGACGCCAGCGCCATCGAGCAGGCCCTGGCCGTGGACGAGGAGCGCCACCAGGGTGCCGTGCACCTGATGCACCGTGCCGAACGCTGGCGCGACGGCCTGCTGGACGGAAGCCTCTCGCTCACCGACTTCATCGACGAGCACCCGGCCGCCGCCCAGCTGGGACTGCCCGCGCTGCTGGCCCAGGCCCGGCGCGAGAAGACCGCCGGCAAGCCTCCCCGTCAGCAGCGCCAGCTCTACCGCCTGCTGCACGAGACCCTGATCGAAGACTGGCAGCCCGCCACAGCCCCGCAGGCTGACGACGAGCCCACCTGATCCCGGACGGATTTCACCAGCCCGTCATCGACCCCAGGCCGCCGTGCCCCGACCTGCCCACCGCCCCTACGGTTTCCGGGCAGCCCCCAACAACGACTCTTCCGGTCCCCACCATGTCCACCTCCATCCAAGACACCGCGCCCCTGAAGATCGGCCTCGTCTCGATCAGTGACCGTGCCAGCAGTGGCGCCTATCAGGACCTCGGCATCCCGGCCATGGCCGACTGGCTGGACCGGGCGCTCACCTCGCCCTGGCTGGGCAACAGCCGACTGATTCCGGACGATCAGGAGGCCATCAGCCAGACGCTGTGCGAACTGGCCGACGACGTGGGCTGCCACCTCATTCTCACCACCGGCGGCACCGGCCCGGCACCCCGCGATGTCACGCCCGAGGCCACTCTGGCCGTGGCAGACCGTGAACTGCCCGGCTTCGGCGAGCAGATGCGCGCCATCAGCCTGAACTTCGTGCCCACCGCCATCCTGTCGCGGCAGACTGCCGTCATCCGGGGTAACACGCTCATCATCAACCTGCCCGGGCAGCCCAAGTCCATCCGCGAGATCCTGGAAGGCGTACGTGACGCGGAAAGCGGCGAGATCCGCATCCCCGGCATCTTCGCCGCCGTCCCCTACTGCCTGGACCTGATCGGCGCCCCCTACATCGAGACCAATCCGGACGTCTGCCGCGCCTTCCGGCCCAAGTCGGCAGTTCGCCCGGCCGCACCACCTGCCGCCCCCCAGACCGAGCGTCGGATGGATGCAGCCGCCACCCTGCCCACGGCCGAGCCGTCCCTGCCTGCGCACCCGTCGGGCACCCTCCCGACTGAGCCGATGACCGCCGCCCCCGATGCCGATCCTGTGCAGGCATCCGAGCCTTCGGACAGCTCTGATCCGACGGCCATGCACGCCGATACCGGTCCCGGCGACGAGGCCGCCGTGATGGACAACCTCGAACCCATGCGCAGCACGGAAGACGTGCCCGATGAAGGCGCTTCGCCCACCGTGACGGCGACGGAGGAGGCTCCCGCAGCCCCTGCCCGGGGGCCCCTGCCCGGCGGCCGCATCGAGCCCACCATCGGTACCGCGGCCAACG
>CAUVLK010000021.1:0-14428 GCA_963552635.1 uncultured Lautropia sp.
TCCACCGCGATGGCGGTGGCTTCCCCGCCGCCGATGCACAGGGAGGCAACGCCGCGCTTGCCGCCCGTCTTCCTCAGGGCGCCCAGCAGCGTGACCAGCACGCGGGCGCCGGAGGCGCCGATGGGGTGGCCCAGGGCGACGGCGCCGCCATGGATGTTGACCTTGTCGTGCGGGATGCCGTGTTCCTTCATGGCGGCCATCGTCACCACGGCGAAGGCTTCGTTGATCTCGTAGAGGTCCACGGAAGCGGTCTGCCAGCCGGCCTTGGCCAGCACCTTCCCGATGGCGCCTACCGGTGCGAGGGTGAACCACTCGGGCTCACGCGAGAAGGTGGCATGGGCCACCAGAGTGGCCACGGGGCTGAGGCCGCGTTTTCGGGCTTCACTCTGGCGCATCAGCACCAGTGCGGCCGCACCGTCGGAGATCGACGACGAGGTGGCGGCGGTGACGGTGCCGTCCTTCACGAAGGCCGGGCGCAGGGTGGGGATCTTCGACGGGTTGACCTTGAACGGGCTCTCGTCGCGTTCCACCACCACGTCGCCCTTGCGGCCAGGGATGGTGACGGGCACCGTTTCCCAGGCAAAGCTGCCGTCTTCATTGGCAGTTCGGGCACGGCGCGAGGACTCCAGGGCGTAGGCGTCCTGCGCTTCGCGGGTGAAGTGATACTTGCTGGCGCAGTCTTCGGCAAACAGGCCCATCGACTTGCCGCCGCCATTGGGCGTTCTGCTGTAGGCGTCTTCCAGACCGTCGTAGGCCATGTGGTCCAGCAGCGTGCCGTGGCCATAGCGGTAGCCGGTGCGCCCCTTGGGGACCAGGTAAGGGGCATTGGACATGCTCTCCATGCCGCCGGCCACCACCACGTCCTGGCTGCCGGCCTTGATCAGGTCATGGGCCAGCATCACGGACTTCATGCCGGATCCGCATACCTTGTTGAGCGTGGTGGCGCCGGTGGATGCCGGAAGCCCCGCCTTCAGCGTGGCCTGTCGGGCCGGTGCCTGGCCCTGGCCGGCGGGCAGCACGCAGCCCATTAGGACTTCCTGAACCTGGTCGGGGGCGATGCCGGCGCGCTCGACCGCAGCCTTGATGACAGCAGCGCCCAGGTCGGTGGCCTCCAGTCCGGAAAGGGCGCCCAGCATGGCACCGATGGGGGTTCGGACAGCGGATACGATGACGATCGGGTCGGAATCCATGGTGTGTTCTTGTCTCCTGTGTCGGGAGCCCGTGGATCTTCAGCGTCCGGGCTTCTGGGGCGATGAGGGCCGGCCGGGATCCTCGTCGGCCCGGGAAAAGCGCAGTCGCCGGGGATAGGGAAAGACATCCTCCAGGATGCCTTGCCGGATGCGGGCCTGCTGGTTCTGCCACCAGACGGGATCCAGCAGCTCGGCATGGTGCTTCAGGAAGGGCTTGCGTACCCGGGGGTTGCCCAGCAGGAAGGTGCCGAACTCTTCCGGAAACACGTCATTGGGCGCCACCGGATACCACGGCTCGGACGCCATCTCGTCCTCGGGGGTGCGCGGCTCGGGTACCTTGCGGAAGTTGCAGTCGGTGAGGTACTGCACCTCGTCGTAGTCGTAGAAGACCACCCGGTTCTGGCGGGTGACACCGAAGTTCTTGTAGAGCATGTCGCCCGGGAAGATGTTGGCCGCCACCATGTCGCGAATGGCCATGCCGTACTGATAGACGGCATAGTCGCGCGCGGCCTCGTCGGACTGCTGCTCCAGGTAGAGATTCAGTGGCGTCATTCGCCGTTCGATGTACAGGTGACGGATGACGATGCAGTCACCCTCGTCGACCAGCAGCGAGGGGGCGGTGGCTTGCAGCTCGGTCAGCAGCTCGGGGGAGAGCCGGCTCTTGGGGAAGGGCACGTCCGAGTATTCCCACGAGTCGGCCATCCGGCCGGCACGATCGTGGTTCTTCACCAGGTGGTAGCGGTCCTCGATGAACTCGCGGCTGATGTCCTTGCGGCGCACGTCCTTGATGTACTTGAAGACATACGGGAACGAGGGCAGCGTGAACACACCCATCACCAGACCCTTGATGCCGGGGGCCACGATGAAATGGTCGGTGGATTCGTGCAGGTGCTGAAGCAGGTCGCGGTAGAAGAGCGTCTTGCCCTGCTTGTGCAGGCCCAGCATGGTGTAGAGCTCGGCTTGCGGCTTGGTGGGCATCAGCGATCGCAGGAAGCGCACGTAGGCCGACGGCACCGCCATGTCCACCATGAAGTAGGCCCTTGAGAAGTTGAAGAGCCCCTCGATGTGCTCGGGTGCGAACAGCACCGTGTCGATGAACACGCGGCCATGACCGTTGCGCAGCAGGGGCAGCGAGAAGGGCTGCACCTCGCCGTCATTGACGATGCGGCCGATGAGGTAGGCGCCCTTGTTGCGGTAGAAGAGCGAGCGCAGCACGTGCACCTGGCAATCCATGGCCCGCGGTGCCTGCTCGCCGAACAGGGCGGGGGCAGCATCGATCACCTTCTGCAGGTCATCCTCGATGTCCCGGTAGCCGCAGGCCAGCCCCATGTCGATGAGGACCTGGCGCAGGACCTCCTTCCAGGGACGGTTCTCCGGGTAATAGACCCGGAATGAGGGTGGCGTGCCGTCCAGGTGCTCGGTGGAGACAGCCGGCCGCACGAAGATGAAGTCGTTGTGGAGATACTGGCGCTGCAGCAGCCGGGTGCTGACAGTATTGAAGAAGGACTCGGCCAGCTCGGGTTGCTGGTGCTCGGCCAGCAGCAGCACGTAGTACTGCTTCACCTCGGCCCAGACGTCGTCAGCCAGGCTGTCAGTGTTGAACTGGGCGCGCAGCTTCTCGACCGCCTCGTTCACGCGCTGGTCGTAGAAGGTGATGCGCTCGCTGGCCAATCGTCGCATCCGGTGCCAGGCGGCATTCTCGAAACAGGTCTTGGCCTGCTGCGCGTTGTAGCGGAACAGGCCGTAGTGCCGATTGAAGCCGGCCAGCATCGTGCGGGCCAGGGTGGCAGGCAGGCTGTCGCCATCCAGCATGCTGGATGGCGTGGCGGAAGGGGGGTGGGGGATGGCGTGCTTGGGCATCGGACAATCTTAACGGTGCTCTGCAGCATGGAGCGTGCCCTATCGGTGAAAACCCGGAGAGGGCGGGCCCTGGCGATTGTGGCGGTGCACCATGCCGGGCCGCCGGTACGGACGGGGTGGCCGCATATCGGTCAGGGGCATTCAGCCTGCCCGAGAGGGAAGATACTTTCCATTTGGTGGTGCACGTCGCTGCACCGTGAGCAGAAGCAGGTCTTTCCCATGCGTACCGAACCCTACCGCCTGATTACCCGTTCCGACTTCGATGGTCTGGTCAGCGCCGCCATGCTGCGAGACATCGGCGTGGTCGATGCCGTCATGTTCGTGCATCCGAAGGATGTGCAGGATGGCAAGGTGCACGTGGACAAGGATGACATGCTGGTGAACCTGCCCTACGTGGCCACGGCCGGTCAGGTGTTCGACTACCAGGCGCCGGGGTCGCGGGCGCTGCCCCGGGTGGGCTACAGCAACCTGGTCATGGGCGTGGGCGAGGCCTCGGTCTCCCGCGTGATCTACGATCACTTCGGAGGCGAGAGCCGTTTCCCGCACTTCTCGCCGGCACTGATGGCTGCCGTCGACAAGGCGGGCAGCGCCTCGTACACGCTGGCCGACGTGCTGCATCCGCGTGACTGGACACTGCTCGGATTCCTGGCCGACCCACGTACCGGCCTGGGGCGCTTCCATGACTTCCGCATCTCCAACCTGCAGCTGATGATGATGCTGGTCGATGCCTGCCGTTCGATGGACATTGGCCGCATCCTGTCGCTGCCGGACGTGGCCGAGCGCGTGCGCCGTTATCACGAGCATGAATCGAAAGCCATTGATCAGCTGCGCCGCTGCGCCCACGTGCAGGGCAGCACGGTGGTGCTGGACATGCGCAACGAGTCGGTCATCTATGCGGCCAACCGCTTCCTGGTCTACGCGCTGTTCCCCAACTGCACGATGTCGCTGCATGTGATGTGGGGCCGCGAGAAGGCCAACACCGTGTTTGCCCTGGGCCGTTCCATCTTCAACTCGGCCTCGACGATCGACATCGGTGACCTGTGCACGCGCTTCGGCGGTGGCGGCCACCAGTATGCCGGTACCTGCCAGATCGGCAACGAATGGGCCGAACAGCGTCTGGCCGAGGTGCTGGCCCGCATCGAGAACGAGAACGCATCGCCCAGGACGTCGAAGGTGAGTCAGACTGCCTGATGCCTTAGTTTGCGTATTATCAATCTATAACACGCAAAAGTGATCGACAGCCGAGGAGGCAATCCGATGGCCCGTTCCGAAAAGGATCGGGCCTTGCTTTTTTCTGGCTCAGGCGTCCGTGACGGAAGATGTCCGAGCGGACGCTTTTATTTTGTACGCCTCTCTTCCGGGGAGGGCGTTCGGGCCTGTCCTGCAAGGGGTTTTCGGGCACGAAGCCTAAGGGTTTACCCTGTCATTTTGCCCGACAGGATGTCGATCCATTTTTCATGAACAGGCTTTTTTGATTTTCTTCGGGTGTTTTTCTGTCGCCCGACCCGAAACGGATGGCATTATGGGTGTCGGACTGGTGCAAGTTCATAAGCTGTATATAATCTTTCGCATCAGGAGACTGATTGTCTTGTATTCGGCTTTCGTCCAACGGAGGTCATGAAAGCTGTCATGCCACGTCAAGGGTCTTGACGCATGACCATGTCACGTGGCTTGGCAGGCAGTGCATCGTTCAGGTATCGCAGGCAGGCCGGGCGCACTGCGTCCCGAGCCGTTTCCATCGGCATCATCGGCATGAACCGTCGCGGCTTTTGTCATCGTGGGCTGGTCTGGCTTACCCTGTGGGTCTTCGGGTTGGCCCTGCTCGCGCCTACGGTGTCGCGGGCACTGGCAGCCCATGAAGCCGGTCAGGGTCTGTCCCACCCGCATGCCGTGCAGGCCGCGTGGATGGATCACTGCATGCCGCACGAAGCATCCGGGCAGCCTGCCGAACTCCCGGACGCTCCTTCTGATCATCGGGCCGTGCATGGCCCGGTAAAGCCCGTTTCCCAGGGTTCGCATGAGGACGGGCTGCATCTGGATCACTGCGCGCTGTGCGTGGTCCTGGTTCATCTTCTGGCGCCGCCCACGCCGGCGGCTGCCTTCGACGCTGTCACGGCGCCTGCCATGGTGCAGGTGCCTGTCGTTCGGGTGACGCTCGTCGCCCGTCAGATCGCGCCCGCGCATCCGCGTGGGCCTCCCGCCGGGCAGCCTGCTTCGGCTGCCTGAAGCATCTGCACCCTTTCCGGGGCATGAGCACCGCCCCGGGCGTGTCCTGATCGCTTGTCTGTCGTTTGGTCGGATTCCGTATTCGCAAGCGCGAAACGGATCATCCGCAGGCTGTTGCCATTCTCGCTCGCATTGCTTCCATCCATTCTCATCCTTCCAAGGAAAGGAGCTTCTTCATGAAACGCTTTGCCAAGACCCCCGTCTACGCCGGCTTGCTGCTGGCCTGCGCCGTCGGCCTGACTGCCTGCGGCGGCGATGACAACAACAGCACCGCCACCAGCAACAGCGGCACGACTGGCACCACCGGTACGACGGGCACCACCGGCACGACCGGTGGCGCCTGGCAGACCGGCACCACGGGTGACGTGAGCATCAAGTTCGCCGCCTACAACGGCACCGAGAAGATCGATTGCAACAGCACGACGAAGCTGGGCACGAAGCAGCGTGCCGTGCAGATCGAGGACTTCCGCTTCTACATCTCCAACGTCAGCCTGATCAAGGCCGATGGCACCCGCGAGCCCCTCAAGCTCAAGCAGGCCAACGATTACAACTACACCAGCAACGACGGCAAGAACACCGTCAGCCTGATCGACCTGGAGCAGAAGGGCGTGGGTGAGTGCGACGGCTCAGCTGCTACCAATGCCACCATCGAAGGCACGGTGCCGGCAGGCAGCTACACCGGCGTGGAAATGACGCTGGGCGTGCCCTTCGAGCTGAACCACCTGAATGCGGCTGACGCAACCACGCCGCGCGTGCTGCAGAACGCCGTTCATCCGTCCATGTCCTGGAACTGGCGCGGTGGCCGCAAGTTCACCAACATCCAGTTCGACCAGAACGAGAACGTTGATCCCGCCGCCTGGGAATCGGCCGAGGTGAAGGACGGCAAGGCCGAAGAGGGTTCCGTGCGCCTGCACCTGGGTTCCACCGGCTGCGTGGGCAACCCGGCCGCAGGCACGCCGATCTCCAGCTGCAAGGCCCCCAACCGGGTCACCGTCACGCTGGCCGGCTTCAACCCTGCCAGCCAGGTCGTGGCTTTCGATGCTGGCGCGCTGTTCAACTATGACATCGCCAGCAAGGCCGAAGGCGCTGGTGGCTGCATGTCCGGCGCGACCGATGCCGGTTGCGCCAAGCCCTTCGATGCTCTGGCGCTGGACTGGAAGGCCGATGGCAGCGGCACCGGCGTGGCCGTGGCCGGCAAGACGCAGAAGGTGCTGAAGGCCGTCACGCCCTGAGCGTCGCTGTAACTTCATGCGGGCGTGCTCACCCCGGCGGGGGCATGCTGCATGAGGGATGAGGGGAAGTGAAGGGCTCGCTTCCCCTGTCCGGGCTGCCTGCGGGGTGGTCCGTGTCACTGAAGGAGGTCTCTCATGAATTCTCTGCCCGTCCGTTTGCCACTGCATGGCAGTCACCGATGTCGGCGTGAGGTGTCCAGATGTGCAGCGGGTGCCATGCTGGTGCTGCTGCTGAGCTGTGGGGGATGTGGAGGAGGCTCCTCGGACAGCAGCCCGACACCGGATGCAGGTAGCAGCCAGGGGAAGGCAGCAGCGCCTACCGTGCTGGACTGGACCTATCCGGCCTACAGCCCGCCTGACGCCTGGGAGTGGAAGCTTCCTTCGCACATGCCCGCACCCCGTGTGCCGGCTGACAACCCCATGAATGCTGCCAAGGTGGCGCTGGGGCGCTACCTGTTCCATGAGCGGCGCCTCTCGGGCGACGGCACCATGTCGTGTGCCTCGTGTCACGAACAGGCGCGTGCCTTTGCCGACGGCAAGGACCGTCCGCGCGGCATCACCCACGTGCAGCATCCCCGCAATTCCATGGGGCTGGGCAACGTGGCCTGGCATGCCACGCAGACCTGGTCCAATCCGGTGCTGATGTCGCTGGAGGCCCAGATCCCGAACCCCGTGTTCGGTACCGAGCCCGTCGAGATGGGCGTGAACGACAGTTCCGTGCAGGAGGTGCTGAAGCGCCTGGCCAGTGCCCAGGATGTGGACTATCCGGCGCGTTTTCGTCAGGCCTTTCCTGGCGCCAAGTCCGATCCGCTGACCTGGGAGAACATCTTCAAGGCCATCAGCGCCTTCGAGCGCACCATGGTCACGGCCGACAGCCGCTATGACCGCTACCTGCAGGGCAAGGCCACCCTGTCGGCGCAGGAACTGCGCGGCCGGCAACTGTTCGAGAAGGCCGAATGCACGCAGTGCCATCAACCCCCCAATTTCGATGATCAGTTCGTCAGCGTCGAGACCACGACACTGAAGGTCCGGTATCACAACATCGGGCTCTACAACCTGAACGGTCGGGGCGACTACCCGACCGACAATACCGGTGCCGAGGAAATCACCGCCAATCCGGCCGACATGGGGGCTTTCCGGGTGCCCAGCCTGCGCAACGTGGCCGTGACCGAGCCCTACATGCACGATGGTTCGGTGGCTACGCTCGAAGAGGCGGTGGCCATCATGGCCGGTGGCGGACGCAACATCACCAGCGGCCCGCGGGCCGGCGACGGACGCGCCAATCCGCACAAGAGTCCGCTCGTCCGGGACCGGGGTCTGTCGGCGCAGGACCGCGCAGACATTGTGGCTTTCCTGAAGACGCTGACGGATGAAACGTTCCTGAGCGATCCGGCCTTCTCCGATCCTTTCCGGAAAGACGCCGCATCCCGCCCATGACAGGACAGACGAGGAATTGACCGATGACGATGAACAAGAGGAAAGCCGCCAGACGCAGGGGCGATGCGGGACACAGGTTTTCCGTGGCCCGGATGCCTGCGCTGCTGGCCACGGCGCTGGGTGCGCTGGCACTGCCGGCCTGGGCACAGGACACGGGTCAGGTGGGTGATGCGGCCGTGGACGAGACCGTGCAGTTGCCGCAGGTGCGGGTTCGTGCGCTGCGCCTTTTCGAGGTGCAGCCCCCCAACATGTCGCTGCCTGGGTCGGGCGTGACGGATTCGGGCAAGATCTCGCGCCGTCGTGCCACCACGCCGGACACCACGGGCCTGCTGAAGGACATGCCCGGCGTGGACGTGCAGGGGGCGGGTGGCGTGTCGGGACTGCCGGTGATCCATGGCCTGGCCGACGAGCGGCTGCGCCTGACCGTGGATGACATGGACCTGATGGCGGCCTGTGCCAACCACATGAACCCCGCGCTGTCCTACATCGATCCGGCCAAGGTGGAGAGCATCCGTGTCTACGCCGGCATCTCGCCGGTCAGTGCGGGGGGAGACAGCATCGGTGGCAGCATCCAGGTGGAGTCTGCACCGCCAAGCTTTGCCGATCCTGACGGCAAGCCCCTGCTGGGGGGCCACGTGGGCACCCATTACCGCAGCAATGGTCATGGGGTGGATGTCAGCCTGGGCACGCACTACGCCACGGAGCGTCTGCATCTGGAGTATGAAGGTTCCTACGCGCGGGCACGCAACTATCGGGCAGGCAAGGACTTCAAACCGGCCGAGACGGGCCGCGAACAGGGGCGCGTGCTGCCAGGTGATGAAGTGGGCTCCAGCGGGTTCCGGGTCCAGAACCATCGGATGGCGGCTGCCTGGCGCAGTGGCATGCACCTGCTGGAGACCGATTTCAGCTGGCAGAACATGCCTTTCCAGGGGTTCCCGAACCAGCGCATGGACATGACCGAGAACCGCGCCACGCTGGCCGGCCTGCGCTATCGGGGCCAGTTTGCCTGGGGCGAGCTGAAGGTGCGTCTGTGGAACCAGCGCATCCGTCACCGCATGGACATGGGCGAGGACCGCTACAGCTACGGCACCGGCATGCCCATGCGCACCCGCGCCAGTACCGATGGTGCCACGGCCCAGGCCAGCTGGATGCTGAACGAACGGGACACCGTGCGCCTGGGGCTGGAGGCCCTGTACTACCAGCTGTATGACTGGTGGCCGCCGGTCGGGGCCAGCGGTGGGATGGCGCCGAATGACTTCTGGAACATCGATGACGGGCGTCGCAACCGGCTGAGCGCCTATGCCGAATGGGAGCGCAGCTGGGATGCGCGCTGGAGCAGCGTCATCGGTCTGCGGCACACGCAGGTGCGTACCGATGCCGGTCCGGTGCGAGGCTACAACGGCCTGCCCACCTGGTCGGACGATGCGTCGGCCTTCAATTCCATCAGCCGGCGGCGGCATGACCGTCACTGGGACTTCAGTGCGCTGGCCAGCTATGAACCGGCCAAGGGTCATCGCTACGAGATGGGCGTGGCCCGCAAGACCCGTTCGCCCAGCCTGTACGAGCGCTATCCATGGTCCACCAACACCATGGCCGCAGGCATGAACAACTTCTTGGGTGATGGCAACGGCTATCTGGGCAATCCGGACCTGAAGCCGGAAGTGGCCCACACGCTGAGTGTCAGTGGCAACTGGCATCATCCCGAGGACGAGCAGCGCTGGGGGCTGACGGTGAGCGCGCACCTGACCCGCATCTCGGACTACGTGGATGCCGAGCGCTGCTCGGCCAGCCAGTGCCGAAGCGGCAACACCTCGGCCGACAACGAGTTCGTGCTGCTGCGCTACGTGAACCAGGATGCACGCCTGCTGGGTACCGACGTGTCCGGTCACTGGCTGCTGGCCCAGAGTCCGCATGCCGGCAGCCTCACGCTGAGCGGCAAGCTGGCCTGGCTGCATGGCAAGAACCTGGATACCGGCGGTGGCCTCTACAACACCATGCCGGCCAATCTCCGCATGGGGTTGGAGCATCGGCGCAACGTGGGTGAGGGCGAATGGAGCGGCACGCTGGAATGGGAAGGCGTGCGTTCCAAGACGCGGCGCTCGGCCGTGCGCAACGAGATCCGCACGGCCGGCTACGGTCTGCTGCACCTGCGCACGCGCTACGAGATCGGCCAGCTGGGCATCGATCTGGGTATTGAGAACCTGCTGGACCGTGGCCATGCGCTGCCGCTGGGCGGGGCCTACGTAGGCCAGGGCAGTTCGATGATGCTCAACACCGTGCCGTGGGGCGTGGCGGTGCCCGGACATGGGCGTTCCGTCTACGTCGGTTTCAACTACAAGTTCTGAGGGACAGACATGACGGATTCATATCGTTCCGGTGGCAGCACCCGGACAGTTCATGACGATGGTGTCGGCGTGTCTGCGGGGCTGGATCGGGCAGGCCATGAAACCGAGCGCCGGCAGAACAGCTTTTCCGTCGGCACGCTCTCCCTGGCCGGGGCTTCCGTGGTGATGCTGGCCGTGCTGGCCGCCTGCGGGGGTGCAGAAGGGCCAGGGGGAGAGCGGGGGCCGGTCATCGGCTCGCGCCCGCAATCCTTGCAATTTGCCCAGGCACCTGCCCTGCAGCCTGGCGGAACGGCCAAGGTGTCGGCCACGGCCAGCTCGGGTCTGGCCGTGCGCTACAACAGCTCGACCACCGGCATCTGCACGGTGGATGCCGACAGCGGGGAAGTGACAGCGCGCGCCGCAGGCAATTGCGTGATTGCAGCCAGCCAGGCAGGCGACACCACCTGGGCGTCTGTCAGCGCACAGCAGCAGATCACTGTGCAATCCAACGTACAGTTTGGTGTCGTACCATCGATGACGGTGGGGGACAGTGCTGCTGTCACGGTCTCGGCCAGCAGCGATCGGCCGATGCGTTATAGCAGCCTGACCGAAACCGTGTGCCGTGCCGATGCCGACAGTGGACTGGTGACGGCGCTGGCGGCAGGAACCTGCACCGTGGCGGCCGAGCTGCGTGATGTGGCTTCGGGCCAGACAGGCACGCGCCTGACGCAGAGCTTCGAGATTGCCGCAGCCAGTGCCGTGACGGTGCCGGCGGCACCGGAAAAGGTGACGGCCCGTCGGGGCACGCAGGACGGTACCGTGCTGGTGACGGCCGGCCATGTCCGGGGCGGTGGCGCGGTGGCGTCGGGCTATACCGTGACGTCGGTCCCGGCCGGCATCACGGTGCAGGCGCAAACCTTGCCGGTGACGGTTCCATGTCCCGCCAGTGGCTGCACGGGGCATGCCTTTGCGCTGTCCGTCACCAATCCGGCAGGCAAAGGTCCTGCTTCGGAACCGGCTGATGTCATCAGTCGCTACACGGTGGTGACGAAGTTCCGTGAACCCGACTATGCGCATGACATGACCGAGTTCCATGGCAGCTTCCGCTACAACGCCACCCGCATGACCGTTTCCGACCTGTCGGGTGAGCTGAGCGAGGTGATGGCGGGCAACAACCAGCCGAACCAGCCCTGGCCGGATGGCATGCCGCTGCTGTCGCT
The DNA here is from genome assembly GCA_963552635.1 of uncultured Lautropia sp. Classification (GTDB taxonomy): domain Bacteria; phylum Pseudomonadota; class Gammaproteobacteria; order Burkholderiales; family Burkholderiaceae_E; genus Lautropia. Next base: position 11,490 of record CAUVLK010000021.1, read on the forward strand.
GCGGCATCAGCTCTCCAGCATTGCCGCGCCGGCGGGTGATGGCCTGCTGGTGACGAGCTTCCTGCTGGAGCACACCAACACGCTGTCGGACGACCCGCGTGATGCCGGTACCGATGGCTGGACGCCCGGCACAGGAGGCTGGAAATACTGGGGCTACCGCCACGGCGAGCGTCGGGCCAGCAATCCGGGCAACGCCTATGCCCGCATCTTCGTGAACACGAAGGATCCGCTGCTGCCGCTGACGCAGGCGCAGATCGACATGCTGGCCTATGCCGACTGCCATGCCGAAGGCATGATGGGCGACGACTGCATGACGGGTACTTCGGTGGCCGGTTACGGCACGCGCGGCTCCATGCGCGGCTATCCGGTGTCGCAGGAGGTGAAGCTGGCCGATACGCCGTGATATCCGGCGTTCGGCAGGATGCCGTTCAGGCTTCGTGACTGAGCGGCTGGTGGCGGAGAGGTGGATCCGTGATCGGTCGCGTGGCGTGCCCCCGAAAGACTCACGTCACGGTCCGGTCCTGAGCCACCAGCGTTTCATACACCGGCACGATGCTGTCGAAGTGCCTGCCCTGGTACTGACCGGGCAGGCGCAGCATGGCGATGTCGAAAAGCGTGCGCAGGTTCTCCACGGTCAGCACTTCGTCGGTGCGGCCGAAGCGGGCCGTGGGCTGCGTCATCAGCAGCGTCCTGTCGGCCACGGCAATGGCCTGGTTCGGCTGATGGGTCGTGAACAGGATGGTCAGTCCCCGTTCGCGGGAAAGGCGGCGGATCAGCGTCAGCACCTGATCCTGATTGCGCACGTCCAGGGCCGAGGTGGGCTCATCCAGCAGCATGATCGGGCATTCGGTGGCGATGGCGCGCGCCACCAGCACCAGCTGCTTCTGGCCGCCCGAGAGCAGCGAGAAGTCCTGACCGGCCAGGGAGCCGATGCCCAGCTCATCCAATGCGGCATGGGCAATCTCCAGGTCATGGGGTGAGGGCACGCCGAAGGCACGAATGTGGGTGGAGCGGCCCGTCAGCACGATCTCCAGCACGCTGTAGGAAAAGGGCGGGGTGAAGAACTGCGGCACGAAGCTGCAGGGCGCCCGCTTTTCCAGGCGGCCTTCCCGGGGTGTCTCGATGTCCAGCAGCACGTCCAGCAGCGTGCTCTTGCCGCAACCGTTGGGGCCCAGGATGGCCAGCACCTCGCCTGCCTGCAGCGACAGGTCCAGGTGCCGGAACAGCCAGCGTCCGGGCACGTGGTGAAAGCCCAGGTCGTTGGTCGACAGCACGGGGGCGAGGGCAGAGGGCATGGCGGACTCGGAGGCGTTCATTCGGCGATCTGTGTCGTGCGACTGCGCCGCAACCGGTAGACCAGAATGGCGAAGAGCGGTGCGCCCAGCAGCGACGTGATGATGCTGACCGGTATCTCGCTGCTGGACAGGCTGCGCGCCAGCGTGTCGACGATGATCAGGTAGAGCGCGCCCATCAGCATCGCGCATGGCAGCAACCGTTGATGATCGGCGCCCACCAGAAGCCGGCTCATGTGCGGGATGATCAGTCCCACCCAGCCGATGCTGCCGCTGACCGCCACCTGGCAGGCCACCAGCGTGCCGCTCAGGAAGATCACCAGCCAGCGCAGTGGCCGTATGTTCACGCCCAGTGCGCGCGCCTCGCGCTCACCCAGCGACAGCAGGTTGAGCCGCCAGCGCAGTCCCAACAGTACCGCGCTGCACAGCGTCACCGGCACGGCCAGAAAGAGAAGCTTCGAGGGATTGCTGGTGGCGAAGCTGCCCATCAGCCAGAAGACGATGCTGGGCAGTTTCTCTTCGGTGTCGGACAGGTACTGCAGCAGGCTCACGAGCGCAGAGAAGAAGCCGCTGAGGATCATGCCCATCAGGATCAGCATCAGCAGGCTGCGGTGAATGAGCCGGTGGCTGAGCAGGAAGACCAGCAGCAGCGTGAGCAGGCCGGCGACGATGGTGCTCGCAAACAGGCCGCTGATGCCCAGCCCCAGGAAGATGGCCAGCGTGCCGCCGAAGGCTGCGCCCGAGGTGACGCCGATCACGTGCGGGTCCACGAGCGGATTGCGAAAGATCCCCTGCAGCGCCACGCCGCTGAGTGCCAGGGCTGCACCGGCCAGCCCGGCTGTCAGAATGCGCGGCAGGCGGATCTGGAAGATGATCTGCTGCTGGATGGGCTCGATGGGGTGACCCTGCAGCCCGTCCAGCAGCAACCCTGCCACCCTGGGCAGCGACAGCGAATACTGGCCGGTGCCCAGCGCCAGCAGGATGGTCACCCCGAGCAGGATGGCCAGCAGCAGCATCCGGCCCCGGGCGTGTGCGGATGCGTTCACTGGTCGGCCGAATCAGGCTGATACGGCACGCGGTAGAACTTCAGGTAGTAGTCGTTGACCATCCGGTCCAGGTCGATGTCGGCAAAGCGCTTCGGATAGAGCTTTCTGGCCATCCAGAGCTCGCCCAGCGCCACTGCCTCGGGCATGGGATAGCCCCAGGCCTTGGCGTACTGCGGCATCAGGAAGACGCGCTTGCCCTTGACGGCATCGATGTTGGCCCAGCCCGGGTCGTTCTGGATGGCCGGTACCACCTGCGGGAAACGGTTCTGCACGAAGATCGCCTGCGGGTTCCATTCCAGCACGTTTTCCAGCGACACCTGCTTGAAGCCCTTGATGGTGGCGGCCGCCACGTTGTAGGCGCCGGCGTGCTCCATCATCAGCCCGGTGTACTTGCCGGAACCGTAGGTGGTGAGGTCCGGGTTGGCCATGTAGGTGCGCACGCGCTCCTGCGGCTTCACATCCTTCAGGCGCTTTTCAACCAGCGGACGGTTGGCGAAGGTGGCCTTGATCAGTTCTTCGCCCTGCTTCTGCTTGCCGAAGACATCGGCAATGATGCGGATGCCCTGCTTGAGGCCGTCGTTGTAGGACTGGTCCTCGTTTT
>CAUVLK010000022.1:0-14365 GCA_963552635.1 uncultured Lautropia sp.
TGGGCAAGGATTCGCCCGTCATCGCCGACAAGCGCGTCATCACCGCACAGGCCCTGGGCGGCACCGGCGGCCTGAAGATCGGTGCCGACCTGCTGCGTCGCTTCAGCCCCGAGGGCACCACCGTCTACATCAGCGATCCCAGCTGGGAAAACCACCGCGCCATCTTCGAGGCGGCCGGCTTCAAGGTGGAAACCTACCCTTACTATGATGCCGCCACCCACGGCGTGAACTTCCAGGGCATGCTGGACTGCATCAAGGCAGCCCGCCCGGGCTCGGTGTTCGTGCTGCATGCCTGCTGCCACAACCCCACCGGCGTGGATCTGGATGGCGCCCAGTGGGATCAGGTGCTGGCCGCACTGCAATCGGCTGGCCAGGTGCCCTTCCTGGACATCGCCTATCAGGGCTTCGGTGACGGCATCGAGGAAGATGGCGCCGTCGTGCGCAAGTTCGCCGCCTCGTCCATCACCTTCCTGGTCTCCAGCTCGTTCTCCAAGTCGTTCTCCATGTACGGCGAGCGTGTGGGCGCCCTGACCGTCGTGCTGCCCAGCGCCGACGAGGCCACCCGGGTCCAGAGCCAGCTCAAGCGCGTCATCCGCTCCAACTACTCCAACCCGCCCACGCACGGCGCCCAGGTGGTCCAGCGCGTGCTCAACGACGAGGCCCTGCGCCAGGGCTGGGAAGCCGAGCTGGGCGCGATGCGCGTGCGCATCAAAGCCATGCGCAAGGCGCTGGTCGCCGGGCTGGCCGCAGCCGGCATCCAGCGTGACTTCTCCTTCATCGAGAAGCAGCGCGGCATGTTCTCGTACTCGGGTCTGACGGCCCCGCAGGTGGAGGCCCTCAAGGCCGACCACGGCATCTACGCCGTCAGCAGCGGCCGCATCTGCGTGGCCGCCCTCAACCAGAAGAACATCGAGCACGTGGCCAAGGCCATCGCCCAGGTCCTGAAGCAAGGCGCCTGATCGTTCCCGGTTGTCCAGTCCTTCACGCCGGAACGTGTTTTTTTGCAACTGCCGCGTGAAGGACTTGCTTTTTTCAGAAACCCACCTATAATCACGTCTTCACTTCCCCGATAGCTCAGTCGGTAGAGCGACGGACTGTTAATCCGCAGGTCCCTGGTTCGAGCCCAGGTCGGGGAGCCAGATTCAAGGCGTTGTCATCGAGAGATGGCAACGCCTTTTTCGTTTCTGGTGGCATCAAGCACGGCTGGGCCATTCCGCTCCCCGCACTGAAAGCCCCCGACAAGCCCCTCGGAAAGACCGAAGGCGCCCAACGAGCGCCTTCAGATCTGTGGTTTCGGCAACCGCACAAGCCTGCGCAGTGCGTTCGGCGCTCATTTTTTCGCCGACTTGAACGATAGCGTGGCCACGTTGCGCTGCAGGTGGGCCAGCGAATCATTCGGCGTCGGGTGGTTCACCAGCGCCGCAATCACGTTGTGCCCGGCATTGCGCACCTTCAGCGTCACCTGACCCCTGGCATCCGTCTCGACCCGATTGGCCATGTCATTGTTGTAGTCGGCCGTCACCGGCACGCCCTGCTGGGGCTTGCCGGCCACATACACCGTCACCGTCAGCGAATCCCCCTGCTTCAGCGTGGACGGATCGGTCTCGGGAATGACCTGCGCCGGCATGTCGAAAGGCTTCATCTTCCCCTGATAGGGCTTCAGCAGGGAGATGTTGTACTTCAGGGACGTGGACGTGTCGGCCGGCTTCCTGATGGCCGCCCTGTCGACGGGCTGCCACTTGCCCTTGGCATCCTTCTCCCAGTAGCCGTTGTCAAAGAAGGCCGTCACCACGGCCGTTTCACCCGGCGCCTCGACGACACTGTGATGATCCCTGGCCTTCACCTTGACCGCGACCGGCTTGAAGTCGGCATCGTAGCCGGCCACCGACCGGACCCGCTCCGGTTCATAGGCATCATCGGTATAGCCCATGCCATAGACGACACCCAGCTCACCATAATGCGGTGCAACCCAGACACCGTGCGCCTGCGCCGACAGGGCAGCCAGACCCAGAACCGGCACCACCAGGGCGCCAACCAGAATGCGTTTCTTCATCAGGAACCTCCGGGAAACTGTTATATTATAACGTAAGGTTCTGATGCAGCCAGACGATTCCCCTTCCCGCAAGGCCCCTGTGCATCCGGTCTCTCGTGGGCCAGCAAAGGCCATCAGAGCGTGCAGTCGCCAGGATTCCACATGCCCTCTCCTGCATGCCTGAAGAAATCATGACCAGCTGTGGCTTGGCTGCCAGCCATGGGGAATTTTCGTAACATCAGGATATCGCCACCCATGAAGCAGGAGACCCTCTCATGTCGCATCCCCGCGCCGGCAAACCGGCTCTGCCCGAAGACCTGATCGACGTGGCCAGCCTGGTCACCGCCTACTACACCCGCAAGCCCGATCCTGCCGTGGTGGAACAGCAGGTGGCCTTCGGCACATCCGGCCACCGTGGCACCAGCTTCAAGACCTCCTTCAACGAGGATCACATCCTCGCCACCACGCAGGCCATCTGCGACTATCGCCAGGCCCAGGGCTTTGACGGCCCGCTCTTCATCGGCCGCGACACCCACGGCCTGTCGGAGCCGGCCTGGGCCAGCGCCCTGGAAGTGCTGGTGGCCAATGGCGTGGACGTGCGTGTCGATGCCGCCGACCGCTACACCCCCACCCCAGCCGTCTCGCATGCCATTCTCACCGCCAACCGGGGCAAGATCGGTGGCGTGAACGACCTGCCCGCGCACAAGGGCCTGGCCGACGGCATCGTGGTCACCCCGTCGCACAACCCGCCCACCGACGGCGGCTTCAAGTACAACCCGCCGCATGGCGGCCCGGCCGACACCGATGCCACCAAGTGGATCGCCGCACGCGCCAACGAATACATCAAGGCCGGCCTGAAAGGCGTCAAGCGCGTGCCCTTCGAACGCGCCCGCAAGCAGGCCCGCCCCTATGACTACCTGGGCACCTACGTGAACGACCTGCCCAACGTGCTGGATCTGGACGCCATCCGCGGCGCCGGCGTGCGCATCGGCGCCGATCCGCTGGGCGGTGCGTCGGTCGACTACTGGGGCGCCATCGCCGAACGCCACAAGCTGAACCTCACCGTCGTCAACCCGCTGGTGGACCCCACCTGGCGCTTCATGACGCTGGACTGGGACGGCAAGATCCGCATGGACTGCAGCTCGCCCAGCGCCATGGCCAGCCTGGTGGCCCAGAAGGACAAGTACGACATCGCCTCCGGCAATGACGCCGACGCCGACCGGCACGGCATCGTCACACCGGATGCCGGTCTCATGAACCCCAACCACTACCTGGCCGTGGCCATCCAGTACCTGTTTGGCGCCCGCCAGCAGTGGCCCAAGGACGGCTTCATCGGCAAGACCCTGGTCAGCAGCTCGATGATCGACCGCGTGGCCCAGTCGCTGGGTCGCCGGCTGGTCGAGGTGCCCGTGGGCTTCAAGTGGTTCGTGCCGGGTCTCCTGGACGGCAGTGGCCCCTTCGGCGGCGAAGAATCGGCCGGAGCCTCCTTCCTGCGTCACGACGCCACCGTCTGGAGCACCGACAAGGACGGCATCATCTTGGCACTGCTGGCCTCCGAGATCCTGGCCCGCACCGGCAAGAGCCCCAGCCAGCACTATGCCGAACTCACCGCCCGCTTCGGCAACCCCGCCTATGCGCGCGTCGATGCCCCGGCCAACCGCGAGCAGAAGGCGAAGCTGTCCGCCCTGGCGCCCGAGAACGTCAAGGCTGCCACGCTGGCCGGTGAGCCCATCGTGGCCAAGCTCACCGAAGCACCGGGCAACGGTGCGAAGATCGGCGGCCTGAAAGTGGTCACCGAGAACGCCTGGTTCGCCGCACGGCCCTCGGGTACCGAGGACGTCTACAAGATCTACGCCGAGTCCTTCAAGGGCCCCGAGCACCTGGCACAGGTGCAGGCCGAAGCCCGTGAAGTCGTGTCTGCCGCCCTGCAGGGCTGAGGAAAGAGCATGAGTCAAGAAGAACTGGTCGTCTACAAGCGCATGCCGGTGTGGCAGCACGACACCGTGCCCGGTGGTTTCCTGAAGCGGCACAACACCAAGGAAGGCACCTGGGCGCAGCTGAAGATCCTCAAGGGCTCGCTGCAGTTCGCGCTGATGGACGAACATGGCAATGTCACCGCCGAGGCGACCTACGACACCGAGCACCAGCCGCCGCGCATCGAACCGCAGGCATGGCACCAGATCGTCTCGATGAGCCCGGACATCCAGTGCCAGCTGGACTTCCTGTGCCGCCCGGCCGACTACTTCACCAAGAAGTACGACATGACCGCCACCCATTCCGAAGTGGTGGAGGCTGCCGAACAGGTGCCGGTGGGCCGGGCGCTGGATATCGGCTGCGGCGGCGGCCGCAATGCCCTGTATCTCGCCCGGCGCGGCTTTGCCGTGGACGCCTGGGACTGGAACGGCGGCAGTCTGGCCAACCTGCAGCACATCGCCGACGCCGAGGGACTCAAGGACATCCGCCTGGCCGAGGTGGATCTGAACCAGGTGGAATCCCTGGAATTCGACGGTCCCTACCAGTTCATCCTGTCCACCGTGGTGCTGATGTTCCTGCATCCGGCCGTCATCGCACCACTGATGACCCGCATGCAGCAGGAGACCGCTCCTGGCGGCTACAACCTTATCGTCAGCGTCATGGACAGTGACGACTATCCGTGCCGGGTTCCCTTCCCGTTCCGCTTCCAGTCCGGCGAGCTGAAAGCCTTCTACGCCGACGCCGGCTGGGAAGTGCTGAAGTACAACGAGAACCCCGGCAAGCTGCACCGCACCGACGAGAACGGCAACCGCATCGAGATGCGCTTTGCCACCCTGCTGGCGCGCAAGCCGGACTGACGATTCTCCGGAACACCTCCCGTGCCACGGGACGGAATGGCGGATCTCCAGGGCCCGGGCGGTGCAAGCCGCTCGGGCCCTGCCTTCTTCAGACGAGCAGGCCGCCCACCAGCACGGCACACAACAGGGCCTGCAGTCGTGCCGTGTCCTTGAGCTGCTGGTTCAGCACCCGGCCCTCGCGCTGCCCGAAGCGGCGTATCAGCATGATGGCCATCGGCACCAGCAGCAGCGGCACGACGCCCAGCCAGGGCTTCCCCAGGGCCATCGTCAGCGGCAGCAGAATGGCGAAAGGCAGCAGCAGAAACACCGCATACAGCTGCTGTGCCCGCTGCCGACCCAGCAGGCAGGCCAGCGTGGTGCGCCCGGCCCGCCGGTCCTGCACCAGATCGCGCGTGTTGTTGACCAGCAGCACTGCCGCCGCGTACAGACCAGGCACCACGCCGAAGACCAGCGCCAGCACCGAGAAGCGCCCCGTCTGCAGGAAGCAGCTGCCTGCCACCGCCACCAGCCCGAAAAAGAGCAGCACGCAGGACTCCCCCCACGGCGTGTGCGACAGCGGCCTGGGCCCGGCCGAATACAGCCAGCCCGCCAGCAGCGAGGCCAGCCCGATGAGCAGGATCACCCCGCCGTTCCACCAGGTCAGCAACAGGCCACCGGCCAGCGCCAGCGCGAAGCACAGCCTTGCTGCCCGCCGCACCTCTGCCACCGAGGCAAGCCCGCTGCCCACCAGCCGCACCGGTCCCAGCCGATCGGCACCGTCGGCGCCCCGTGCCCCGTCTCCGGCATCGTTGAACAGGTTGGTTCCGGCCTGGATGCACAGCACGCAGAACGCCGCCACCAGGAACGACGCCGGATCGAAGGAGCCTCCCAGGCGTACCCCCAGCGCCGTGCCCAGCAGTACGGGTACCAGAGACAGGCCCAGCGTGGGTGGACGGACCCCCAGCCACCAGCGGCGCCAGCCCGAGGGCGAATCAGTCGTATTCATCGTCAAGAGGTCCTCGGGTTCGTTGTGCTGTCCAGGGCCTGCCACAGCGCCTGCTGGCTGGCCGGTGTGCGCGCCCCCAGCCGCACCCAACCGGGCAGCCCGAAAGAACCGGCATCACGCAGCTTGATCCCCCGCGTTCTCAGTCCTGCCAGCCAGTCCGACAGCCTGGCCGGCGGCACCGGTGGTCGGGCACAGCAGAAGCTGGCCAAGCTGGGCATCAGCTGCCAGCCCCGCTGCAGCAGCCCGGCCTCCAGCGTCGCCTTCCAGCCTTGCAGCGTCTTGCGGCTCTCGGCCAGCCATTGCTGCACACCGGGCTCCATCCAGGCCTCCAGCATCGCCTGTCCATGCGCCCCCAGGGGCCAGGACGGTGCCAGCCGCGCCAGACGCACGGCAAGATCAGGCAAGTCCGGCACCTCCGGCAGCACCAGATAGGCCCCACGCACCCCCGTCAGCCCCAGTGCCTTGTTCGGTGAAAAGAGCCGACACGCGCGCGCAGCCAGCACCTTGGGCAAGGCATCAGCGCCATCGGGTGCTCCGGAGCGAGCGTCCCCATCCAGCCGCAGCGGCGCATAGGCCATGTCCAGCACCACCACATCCTTCGGGGTCAGAGCCCCGGCCAGACCTGTCAGCGCAGGCGGCATGTCCCCCTGCGGGCTGGCCGGCCAGGTGACCCAGACAAGCCGCGCTTGCCGTTCGGACGGCCGGGATGGCACGCCCACGGCGAAGGCCTGCGAGACATGGCTGCGGTCCTCGGCTTCCCAGGCCTCGACCGTCAGCCCCCAGGCCTCGGCGGCACGGCGATAGTCGCCATAGGCATGGCGCGGCACCCAGACGGAAGCCATCTCAGGCAGTACCGCCGCCGTGAGCCGCATGATGAGTTCGCTCGCACTGGCCCCCATGACGATGCGCGCAGGTGTCACGTCATGCCAGCGGGCCAGTTGCGTGCGCAGCGACACATAGGCCGGATCCGGATAGGTGTCAGGCACCAGGCACTGCAGCCGGTGCAGCACAGCCGGACATGGGCCGGCTGCGTTGGCATTGGTGGAGAAATCATGCAGCGGCACGCCGTCTGCGTCAGGTCCCCCGTGGTTGTATGCGCCGCAAATCTCCATGGCAAAAGATTATGCCCTGAATGAGCTGGATGCGTCTGCGACGGCAGCCGCCGGACTCTGACATTCAGGCAGACACATTCCGGCACGTGGCAGGCCGCCGCATCCTCGGTACGCCTCACCGATGCCGCCCCTGCGGCGTGCGCCATCCACCAGGTCCCGGGGCCCGGAGAGCGCCGGGAATCAGCCGCGAAGCACGTGATTGCTTCGACAGGAAACCATCATCCCCAAGGGCCGGACAGAACCGCCCCCCCTGCGCTCAGCCCCACCGCCAGCCATGCGGCGAAGCGAGCCCGGCGCAGGGCCTGCCAGGTGTGGACGGCCTGCGGCACCTGCGCCCGTGCATTGAGCCGATAGACACCCGGCTTGCCCAGTCCAACCCCGAGACGCAGCGCCATGGCCCCCATGGGCCAGCCCCCATTGGGCGATGGGGTCAGCGCTGCCTGCGCCGGCAGCGTCTGCCAGAGCGTTCGACGAGCCCCCAGCATCAGCAGTCCGGCCGTGAACCGGGCAGGCAGCCAGTTCAGCACATCGTCGGCACGCGCGGCCCATTTGCCGGCCCATTGCCAGTGACGGCCGCCATGCACGCCCGGATAGCCCCACATCGCATCGGCCGTGTTGGCAAAGCGATAGAGCGCCGCCCCCGGCAGACCCAGCAGCGCAAACCACAACAGCGGCGCCACCAGCGAATCACTCAGGTTCTCGGCCAGCGTCTCGATGGCGGATTCGCGCACACCGGCTTCATCAAGCTGCTGCACATCCCGGCTGACCAGATGCGCCAGCTGTTCCCGCCCTGCCTGCAGCCCCTGCCCCAGCACCGCTTCCACCTGGGCCACCAGGTCATGCAACAGGGTCCAGGCAAACAGCGGTTTCAGGCACAGCGCCAGCAGCGGCACAGCCAGCCAGACAGCCAACTGCCCCAGCGCCCATTGCACGCCCCAGGCCAGTAACGTGGTCACGGCGGCACCCAGCAGCCAGGCCAGCGCCCCCAGCCGGAACTGGCGACGGGCGTCCTGAACGGTCATGGCACTGCCCGTTTCCGACAGGCGGATCTGCTCTCTTCCGGACAGGTCCATTCGGGACGCATTCGCATGCCAGGCCGCCGACAGAGGTGGCGTGTCCACGGCTACGGACGGCGCAATCCGCTCACCCGCCCATTGCAGGTACTGCCCCATCCACACCACCGGATGCAGTCGAACGGGCGGCTCCCCAAAGACCACATCCAGCCCGAAGGCCAGCAGCGGCACGGCGGCAGGTGCCCAGGCAGCAATCTCGATCATGGCGTGCAGGCTTCAGCGATGCGCCCTCAGCCCTCGCCTCCTTCCTGGGCAGCCGGCTTGCGGCGTGATTTCGAGACCTCGGGTTGCGGCAGCGGCTCAGACAGTTTCTGCCGGATATAGTCAGCTGGCAAACGGTATTGTTCCGCCAATGCCTCCACGGTTTCCCCGGCGGTGTGTGCCACATGCAGCGCATGCAGCCAGCCATCCAGCCCGGTGGACAGTGAGCGGCCCGAGCGCTCACCCCCTTTCAGCCCGTTGTCGCCCGTCACGTCGTACTTGTTGGCATAACCGCGCGGCGTGATCATCAGGCCGTGGCGCATGAAGGTATTGCTGTTGCCGATCAGCACCGTGGACAGCATGCCGATGTCGGCTTCGGCCATCTTCGCCAGCGTGGTGAGCACGATGTTCTGGCGACGGCGGTAAGCGCTCTTGACGATGGCCACCGGCGTCTCCGGATCCCGATACCGCAGGAAAAGCTGCTGCGCCTCGACGATCTGCCGGGTACGCCGCCCGCTCTTGGGGTTGTAGAGTGCCACCACGAAGTCCGCCGCTGCCGCGGCATCCAGCCGGCAGGCAATAGTGGGCCATGGCGTGAGCAGATCCGAGAGCGAGATCGAACAGAAATCGTGGGTGAGCGGCGCCCCCACCAGAGCGGCACAGCTGTTGAGCGCCGAGGCCCCGGGAATGATCTCGACCTCGATGCCATCACCGACGATACGCTGCTCGTTACCCTCCTCGTCGGTCTCGATGGTGACTTCAGGCGGCGTCCAGCCGGCCTGCATCAGCACCTCGAAGGTGGGCCCCCCCATGCCGTAGACACCGGCGTCCCCCGACGAGATCAGCGCGACCTTCTTGCCCTCACGGGCCCGGGCCAGCGCCTCGATGGCACGATCCAGCTCCTCGGTCATGCTCTTGCGGATGATTTCCTTGCCATCCAGCAGATCGGCCACCAGCTTGATGTAGGTCACGTAGCCAATCACCGTATCGGCCTCGACAATGGCTGCGCGGGCACGGGCCGTCATGTGTTCGGCGCTGCCCGGGCCAATGCCGACCAGCATGATCTTTCCATGGGACATGGGGTCAGACTCCTGCGTGTTTATCTGTCAATATGCAAAGGGAAACGGCACTGTGTCCATGCCAGCGGGACCATCCATGATCGATGCACCGACTGCACGAACCTTGCAGTGCCGTGTATGTCAGCCGACGGCCGCCACCGACACGGTGGCATTGCGCCCGTCGGGGCCGCGCAGCTTGTGCTTTTCGATCAGCAGCGCCGACATCGGTGCGGGCTGACCGTCGGCGCCCGCCACCAGCAACGCGGCCGCCTCGCTGACCGACGGCGTGCCGGTGTACTTGCGCACCGTCTCGCTGGGATTGGGCACCGGCACCTGCGCCAGCTGGGCTGCCGAATAGAAACGGATGTCGCAGCCACGCTGCTGCATCAGCTGCTGCATGGCCCCTTCGTCGGCCTTCAGATCGATGCTGGCCACGGCCTTCACCGCTGACCAGTCACGCCCCAGCCGCTGCAGCGCCTCGTCGATGACCTGGGCCAGCGTCGCATGGGGGGTGTTGCGATCGCAACCGATGCCAAGCGCGATGTCCTGCGTCATGCCGTCGCTTCCTTCGTCGTGCCGACGCCCGGCCGGGCGTCTTCATCCTGCCCCTGCGGCGGACGATAGACGATCAGCCGTTCGGGCCACTGGGTCCAGAAGCTGGCATCCACCTTCCGGTGCGTGATCCAGAGCAGCGCCTGGTGGTAACCCGGTTTCACATCGGCCAGGTCGTCCAGCACCTCGATGCTGGCCGGCAGCGGCGTCTTGCGCGTCCACCAGTTCCGGCTGCCGGTCTCCTGCACGATGGCAATCCGCTCATGGTTGACCACGGCCGCCGCCACACGTGTGAGATTGATCTTCGGCGCCTCGACCTGCCAGCCCAGCTCGCGCCCCAGAATGTCCACGGCCAGCGTGCCGCCCGCGTCCGAGGCCGTCGTGAGCACGGCCGTGGCATCCAGCAGGCGTGCCACCCGCTCGGCCCACACATTGGCACCGCCCACATGGCCCGAGAGCATCGGCACGACATGGCGTGCCGCATCATCGACAACAATGACGCCCGGATCCGTCTCCTTATCCTTCAGGTGCGGTGCCACCAGCCGCACCACGGCCCCCAGCGAGACGAAGCAGACCAGCTGATCGAAGCGACCGAAGATGCCCCCCATCTCCTCGCGCAGCGTCTTCTGACAGATGAACTTCTCGTTCGGCAACGTCTCCAGATCAGCCGCAAACTTGGGCAGCGTGCAGACAGTGGCATGGGGCAGCATTCGCGCCAGCCGGACCGCATGGGCCACGCCCCCCTTGGTGATGGCCAGCAGACAGACACGCGCCTCCTGCGTGGGCTGGACATGGGGCACGGAACGGACTCCCGGCGCGGTGGCTGCCAGCTCTGCCGCATTCGCGCCCGACAGGGGCAATGCGCTTCCGGCGCCATCGGCCCCCTGCCCCGCGCCCGTCCCGCCCGTCCGTGATGCATCGGGATCCGCCACGGCAGGCGCAACCGTCGACGTCGATGCAGCCAGCGCCGTCGATGAAGCACCTTGCCCCTCGACCTTGGGCTTCTTCAGGCAGCCACGGATGCGTTCGCCGCGGATCCGATGCGGATGGCGGACAATGACCAGCGACAGGTAGCTGACCTTCTGGCCGCGCAGGGCCAGCAGCGCATCACCGCTCACGCTGCGCTCATCCTCGGCACCCACCTTCTCGACAAAATGGGCCTCGCCCAGCAGGCCGTGCTTCATCAGCCAGTCGATCAGCTCGTCCAGCACGGGCTTCACTTTCATCAGCACCAGCGTGTCGAAGTCGTGCAGCAGCCGAGGCAGCATGCTCACGCCATAGGCGGCCGGCACCACCGCCATGGTGTCGTCCTGCTCGGCCAGCGGCTGCCCCACCATCGCCCCGGCGGCCGTGAAGGCATTGATGCCCGCAATCACCGGCGTCGAGATGCGCTCGTCCAGGCTCTTCACGGTACGGGCCAGATGACCGAAGGTGGCATAGGTGCTGGCGTCACCTTCCACCAGAAAGAGCACGTCCTGCCCGGCCTGCAGCCAGGGCAGCACGGTCTGCGCCGTCTTCAGCCAGGCCTTGCCCAGCTTCTCGGCATCATAGGTCATGGGAAAGACAAGCGGCTGATGATCGGCCACCGGCTCGATGCCCGCCCGCCGGACAATGCCGAAGGCGTGGCTTTCGCTGTTGCCGCTTCGCACCGGATAGACCCAGCGGGTGTCGCGCCGCTGCAGTTCGGCCCAGGCGGCGCGGGTGATCATCATCGGATCACCAGGGCCGAGGGAAACGCCGATCAGGCGGCCAAGAGTGTCATGCATGGTGCAAGGATCCTGTCATCAATTCAAGGACGGTGGCGATGGCAGACATCGTCACCGGAAAGGGCCGGGCAAGCGTGACCGGGCGATCGCCTCGGCATGCTTCAGCGGGCAGCGTCCGCAGTCTTCAGTCAGCCGCATCGGCTGGCGCGTCACGCCAGCTGGCCGAGACCAGCCAGACGGGGTTCTCGGCCGCCAGCCGGTTCATCGAAAGGATGGGACGGCTGCGCGAGGCCTGAAGCTGAAGCACATCCCAGTTCAGCGACCTGCCGGATCCGGATTCCGCTACGCTCCCGCCATCATTCGATACCGAACCATGATCACCGTGCACGGCCTTTGCCGGATCCGTTTCGGCCGATTGCTTCGCACCAATGCCCTGGGTCTGCACGTCCTTGAGCGTCTCCAGTGCCGTGGCCAGGTTCTCCAGCGTCACGAAGTTCATCACCAGATGGCCGCCGGGCTTGAGGCGGGACAGCACCAGCCGGATGAGATCAGTCAGCTCACCCCCGCTGCCACCAATGAACACGGCATCCGGATCGGGCCACGCCTCCATGCCAGCCGGGGCCTTGTCATGCACCAGCGTGTAATTGGCAACCCTGAAGGCATCGTGATTCTGACGGATGACCTCAATGTCGTGTGCGTTCTTCTCGATGGCCCAGACGTGACCGCGATGGCAGAGTCGTGCGGCCTCCAGCCCCACCGAACCGCTGCCGGCGCCGATGTCCCAGACCAGGCTGTCGGCACGCAGCTGCAGCCGCGCCAGCGACACCGCGCGCACTTCCTGCTTGGTGATCAGCCCGCCGGTGCCATCCCCCTTGGGACGGCGCTGGAAATAGCTTTCGTCCTCACGACCCATCAGCACCGGGTTGTCACGCGGCTGGATGCGCCACAGCGCCACCACGTTGAGCGGTGCGAACGTCATGCCAGCCGCCTCGTCCACCGAAAGCTGCGCATGGACATGCTCGTCCGGCTGCAGCAGGTTCTCGGCCACGGCCATCTGCACGGCGTCGGCCAGCCCCTCGATGCGCAGCAGCTCGGCAATGCGCGCCGGCGTGTTGTCGGGACTGGTGAGCACCAGCAGCCGGTCATGTGCATGCACGGCCTGCGCCAGCCGGTACAGGCCATGCGTGGGACCCGCGCCCCGCTGCCAGGGGCCCGCATCCTTGGCGTGAATGGACATGAAAGGCACGTCCTGCCAGGCCATACCCAGCCGGGCACACGCCAGCTGCAGCGTGGACACGTTGGGCAGGATCTCCAGCGCCTGCGTGCACAGCCGCGCCGCCAGGTATGGGGCAATGCCGAAGCACAGCGGATCACCCGTGGCCAGCACCACGCAGCTCTGCCCTGCCTCTCGGGCGGCATCGACCCAGCCGGGCACGGCCTTGAGCTGGCCGGTGAGATCGAAGGTGCGGGCACCGGGCTTGAACTGCCCGGCAAACAGGGCCAGCGTGCGCTCGGCACCGATAATCACGTCGGCCTGACGGATGTGAGCCAGTGCGGTGGGCGTGAGGCTGGCAGCGCCATCGTCGAGCACGCCGATGATGCGGCAGGGATTGGGGTCGGTCATGATTCAGCTTGTATGACGGGGTTCCGGCGGAAAATCCTCGTCGGTATCGAAATCGGCGGAATGTGTGTGCGAAATGCCGGTGCGCCCGGCCGTGGCCGGCCGAGGACGATTGTCGGCAGGCGCGGACCAGACATCGGCCAGCATGTTGCCTTCGCCGTCGCAGACCATGATGCGGATCTGGAAGGCACGACCGTAACGGTCCGGATCCTGCAGCGTGGCGATGGCCGCCTCGGCCAGCGCATGATGGAAGGCGTCACCCAGACCTCGTTCCACCATCAGCTCGGCCGCGAATCGTGCGGTCTTGGCCTCGGCAATGGCCTGGCAGTCGGCGTCGCTGGCGCCGACGCGGCGAGCGATGTCAGCCACCAGCGCCGTGTCGACGACGTTTCGATTGGCATGGGTAATGGTCTCGCCCTGGGCAATCTTGGTGAGCTTGCCGACCATCAGGCCAAAGACCACCAGCCGGATGCCCTGAGCCACCACCTCGTCCAGCGCATAGCGCAGGAAATCACCCATCTGCACGAAGCAGGCAGTGGGCAGCTCGGGGCGATCACGACGCACCTCGCGCATGGCGAAGGCCTCACTGCGCCCGCCGGTGGTAAGCACCACGATGTCGTTGCCGGTGATGGCCGCCACCTGGATGCCCTGCACCACGCTGGCGCGCCAGGCACTGGTGGAATAGGGCCGCACGATGCCACTGGTTCCCAGGATGCTGATACCGCCCAATATGCCCAGCCGCGCGTTGGTGGTCTTTCTGGCCATGACCTCGCCGCCCGGCACGCTGACGGTCACCTCCAGCCCGTGCTCGGCCAGCAGCGGGCCCGCCACTTCCTGCAGGTTCTGCGTGATGTTGGCGCGCGGCACCGGATTGATGGCTGGTCCACCAATCTCCAGTCCCAGACCGGGCAGTGTGACAGTACCCACACCCGGCCCCGCACGAAACTGCACCTGACCGGCCTGGCCAGGCAGGATGCGCAGGTCCACCGTCAGGTGGGCGCCATCGGTGCAGTCCGGATCGTCGCCGGCAAATTTCTGCACGTAGCCATGCGCAACACGGGCCAGGCCCTCTCCTTCGATACGCCCATCATGGATGGCAAACGACACGCGCTGGCCGTTGGCCAGCAGGCTCTCCACCGAATCCGGTACCTGCCCCTGAATGAGGCCCAGTGCGCAGGCGCGGGCCGCCGCCGC